>JAYELD010000143.1 GCA_034717215.1 Caldisericota bacterium | reverse complement strand
TCATCACTATAGGAAAATTCATTTCTTTGACCAAACCAACAATTTCATCTTCACTCTTTATTAATTTGAAATCAGGAACAGGAATTCCATATTCCTTCAACAATTCTTTTGCCTCTGTCTCCAATAATGACCTTTTTTCTTTTTTAGCTTTTTCAATAATCTGATGCACTGCTGCCTCTTTTCTTAAAATTAATAATTTAAATTCCCAAATAATGTTTCTTTACATGTTCACTATTTAATAGTTCTTTACTATTTCCTTCCATAACAATTTTACCATTTTCCAGAACATAAGCTCTTTCTGCAAATTGTAAAGCATAATTTATATTTTGTTCTATAAGTAATATAGTAATCCCTTTTTTCTTTAAAATAGACAATTTTTGATAGATATCATCTACTAATTTGGGAGCTAAACCTTGAGAAGGTTCATCAAGCATTAAAAATCTTGGCTGACTTGCCAGGCTTCTGCCAATGCTAAGCATTTGCTTTTCACCACCACTTAATGTCTTCGCTAATTGCTTTTCTCGTTTTTTAAGTATAGGGAATATTTCGTAAATTTCTTCTAAAACATCTCCTTTTATTTTCTTCCTGTTTCTATACGTCCCCATAAGAAGATTTTCATAAACTGTCATATTTATAAAAAGCTTTCCGCCTTCCGGTACATGTGCAATCCCGGCCTGGGAAATTAAATGAGGCGGATATTTTGTAATATTTTGTCCTTCAAAAACGATCTCTCCTGCAAAGGGGGAAATTAACTTAGAAATTGTTTTTAAAAGTGTAGTCTTTCCTGCTCCATTTGAGCCAATGACAGCCACAACTTCATTTTCTTCTATTTGGAAGTTGATATCCCTCAAAACAGTGACTTTACCGTAACCGGAACTTAAGTCTTTAACCTGTAGAACTTGGTTCACTATAACTTCTCCTCCCCAGGTAGGCTTCAATAACCCGCTGATTATTACTTATTTCGCTTGGAATACCTTTGGCAATAAGTTCACCGGCATCCAGGACGAAGATTCGCTCACAAAGGCCCATAACCATTTGCATTACATGTTCAACTACACATAAGGTAATTTTAGTTTCTTCATTAAGCCTTTTGAGTTCTGACATAAGCTTTAAGAGTTCGGTAGCAGTAAGTCCTGCTCCTACCTCATCAAGAAGTAAAAGCTCTGGCTCAGTAGCAGCTGCCCTTGCTACTTCTACTTTGCGTAAAGAGGACAACCCTAAATCACTGCACTTATAATCCCGGATATCTTCCAGCTCAAAGAATTCAAGAGCCCAATCCACTTTGTTTTGCACTTCTTTTTCTCCTCGCCTATTATAAGCACCCACTCTTATCGCGTCTTCGACAGACATTTCGGTAAAAGATTTAGCAACTTGAAAAGTACGAGACATTCCTAATTTACAAATTGCATGGGGAGACAGGGTGGTAATATTGGTTCCTTTGAAAATAACCTGACCTTCATCCGGATCTTCCAATCCTGTTATTAAATTAAAAAAAGTAGTCTTTCCAGCGCCATTTGGTCCGATAAGTCCAATAATTTCCTCCTTGTTAATCTCCAAGTCAACCTGATTGACTGCAATAAGACTGCCAAAGCGCTTGGTAAGTTTAGAAGTTTTAAGAATTTGTTCAGACAACACTTTTTTTCTTCACCTCCTGCTTTGCCGGCTTTTTATTTCTATATTGAAAGAAAGTAGCAATTCCGCTGGGTTTAAAAAGAACTACCAAGATTAAAATGACTGAGTAAATTACCAAGTATAAACCTGATACTTCACCACCTAAACTTGCTCTTAAAAATTCTTGGGAACCAACTAATAACAAGGCAGCTAAAAGAGGGCCATAAGTAATGCCTCTGCCTCCTACAATTCCCAATATCGCAATCTTAATACTTTCCTGCCCATTAAAAAAACTGGGATGAATGTAACCATAGATATTTGCATAAATTGCACCGGTAACCCCGATTAGAAAGGCATAGTAGACCAGTGCTCTCAATTTACAGGCTCGGGTATTAACTCCCAGTACCTCCGCTGCATCCTCGTCCTCTCCCAAAGCTTTAAGATAAAAGCCCAGCTTCGAGCGAGCGATTCGGGAATTAACCAGTAAAGCTATTACCAACATACCCAATATTAGATAATAATAAGGGACATAGGAACTAAAGCGCATATGGTAGAGCGAACCACTAAAATAAGGCAGGTATCTTTCTACTGGCCCGCCTACTTCTTTCCACATATTAAAGACTACTTTAAGTACCTCAACCAGAGCGCAGGTAGTTAAAGCATACCATACTTCTCTTATCCGGAATCGAAACAAAGGAAACCCAATTAATAAGGCAAACGCAACTGCTACCAAACCTCCCATAATCATTCCAATCCAGGGAGTAAAATTAAAGCGGATAAGTAAAGTGCCAGAGGTGAAAGCGCCTAATCCCAGATAAGCAAAAGAGGCTAAATCAAGCTGACCGGCTAGACCACCAATAATATTCCAAGAGGTAGCCATTAGCCCGTAAATTAGTACGGTAGTAACTAAAAGTATATTATATTGGCTTGAACCAAATATTAAAGGTACAAATAAAGCAATAACTAAAAATAATAATAATAATAAATTCTCTAAATTTTGATTTTTTTTACAATTCATTACTTCCTCCCAAAAAGGCCTCTAGGTCGTAACCAAAGAACTAGAATAAATATAAGATATATTACCAAAGATCTAGCCCTGGGGTCCCAAAAAGACATAGCCAGTGATTCACCTATTCCTATAATTAAACCGGAAATCAGTAATCCAGGTATCGAACCTAACCCAGCAAGTGCAAGAATGCACCAGCTAAGCAATCCAAAGCGTAACCCCATGGTTGGATCTACTTGTTGAAAGGTCATTAATAAACCACCTGATATGGCGGTTAGACTTGAGCCCAATCCAAAGGCAAGGGCATAAGTCTTTCGAAAATCAACTCCCATAAGAGAAGCTGCATCAGAATCGTCAGAAGTTGCCCTTAGTGTCCATCCCGGCCAAGTCTTACTCAAGAAAAAAGATATGCTTATAATAATAATTAGACTTATTGCAGCTGAGATTAAGCGTGAAAGAGCAATAGTATAGCCTCCGAATTGGATACTTCCTTGAATAAAAGAATAAGGAAGCGCACGAGGCCGTGCCTTCCATGCTAATTGAGTAATGGCACCTAAAAAAGTCATTAAACCAACTGTTACAGCTATTTGTATAGTATAGTGTTCTTTTAGTGTTCGATCAATTATTCCATAATAGACTAACATTCCAAATACAAATAATAGAGGAAAAGTAATTAGCGGAGTTAAGACTGCATCAATTCCCCATAATGAACCAGCCCAAAAAGAAAAGTACATAGAAAGCATTACAAAATTTCCATGTGCAAAGTTTACTACATTCATTACCCCAAATATAAGCGACAATCCCAAGGCAATCAGGGCATATATGCAACCCATTAATGCTCCGTCAAAAAGACTTTGAATAATTGTTTCCATATTCTATATTTAATTCCTTTCTTTGCCTTTATATTTACCCAATCTGATATAAACTTTTGCCTGGCTGAATATTTGAGATATTTTAAACTTCGCCAGGCAAAAGTTTCTAAAGTTTAGTTATAATTTACAGTAAATACCACTTTAGTGCTTTTATATCCTACCAAAAAACAGTTTGAGCCCCGATAACCAATGAAATTTAATAGGTAGCATCTAACCTGGGGAAAACAAACTCAGCTTCAGCTTCATCAAAGGGCCATACAACTTTGGGCTCACCTTTAATAACCTGCATAATCGTGGCTCTGGCATAAGGGTTATCTCCCTTTCCGTCGAAAGCAATATGATTTACCGGGAAAGTTTCAACTGCAGGACCGGAAGTTAAGTCAAGTTCTAAAAATGCTTTTCGTAAATTGTCTGAATTAAGCGGGTCGTCAGGGAAAAGTTTCCCGGAAAGCTCAAGCGCCTCTTTTAAGATCCACATTGCGTAATAATTCATCCCGGCAGCTTCGGTAGGTATGTGTCCAACTTTAGCAGTATACTCTTCAACAAATTTGCGATTTTGTGGTGTATCCTTGGCTGGATTGTAACTATAAGTATTGCTATAATGTTCGGATGTTTCACCTAACGCTTCTATAGATTCGGGATCTGTAAATCCACATGCACCCATACCAGCAATAAATTTTGGAATTTTATTTAATTCTTTAAAAGCTTTAGCAAATATAATCCCATCCATAAAATATGGACAGGTAATCACAAAATCTGCTTTAGCTGCAGCAATTCCATGAACAATAGATGAAGCATCGGTAATATCATAAGGATATTCCTTTTGATAGACAATAGTAAGCCCGTTATCTAAGGCCGCTTGTACTGCACCTATCGCATTGCTTCTTCCAAAAGAAGAATCTTCATTCAGGATAGCAATTTTTTCTACAGAGACCCCGGATTTTTCAGCTGCTTCTAAAACAAATTCAACAGCAGATCTGCCCTGCATGCTCGCTTTGGGAGCTGGTCTAAATAGATACTGACGCCCCATTTCTGTTACATTATCTACCAAAGCATCGGCTACTAGAATTACTTTTTCCCTTTCAGTAATCTCCGACGCTGCCGTAGTTAATCGACTAATGTATAGACCTAAAACAGCTACCGGATGGTGTTTGCTTATCAGACTCTCAGCTGCCAGACGAGCACTCATTGCATTTTCACCCACATCTTCAGCCACTAACTCCAGAGGAATTCCCCCTAATGATTGAATCCCACCAGCTTCATTGATATGCTGAAGAGCAAACTCCATACCAATTTTTGCTTCACCACCGAAAATTGCATGTGCACCGGTAAGAGGCTCAAGACAGCCAATTACTATTTTTTCGGGTAGCTTTTCCGCTAAAACCGTAAAACTAAATATTAAACTTACCAAAATAATGATTAAAATATTCACAACAAAACATAAACTAAAACGCCTACGCAACATTTTTTCCTACCTCCTCTTTTTGAAACTTTAATTTGAAACTAAATCACTAATTTAAATCATGCATCATCTCCTTCTTTAGCAAGATTTTCTGGTTTTATTATATTTAAAAAAGCTTTTTAAGTCAAAAATCTTTGTAAGATTATTTGTTATTTTAAAAATCTTTTAATTTTTCAAAGCATAAGATGCAATTTTCTGAATTACTTTAGCACATCTTTCTCCGGTTTCGTAATTGGGGATTCCGTATTTTTTTAATTCTCCAATCGCTTCTTTTACCAATCTACCGGCCATAAAACTGGCAAATATAGGTATTTTTATCTCTTCTTTTATCTTTC
>JAYELD010000142.1:6452-23931 GCA_034717215.1 Caldisericota bacterium | reverse complement strand
TTTGTGCTGCAACTGTTGGACGAGAGAGATACAGATGCAGTGTTCCAGGGTGTAGGCGGAGGGAAGCGGTTGAAAAAGATTTTGCGGACACTTCAATCGCAGGAAACCCTTCTTTTTGGGCATACTGTGCCTATGCCTGTCGCTATGCGGGTGAGGGAGTACGGGAATGATTTTTTTGATGAAGTTCAGGAGAAGAAGGAAGATCCTTTAAAAGGAATTAACGATATTTACGGATAGGAGAGGAGGTTGTTTATATGTATCCAATTTTTATTACGGTAGGAAATTTTACAATAAGAACATATGGGGTAATAGTCGCAATTGCGATTATTGTTGCCATCTTTGTTTCACTGCACTATTCTAATAAGCTTAAGGTATTTAATGAAGATACATTCCTTGATATTGCTATATTGGCAATTGTTGGAGGGATACTCGGTGCAAGAATATGCTGGATACTTACTTCTCCGTACGTTTCATTTTATTTTGATAATCCTCAGCACATTCTTGCTGTCTGGGAAGGTGGGCTTTCATTTGAAGGGTCAGTTTTAGGCGGGATAATCGCTGTTGTTCTCTCTGTTAAAAGGTATAAAGTTTCTTTTTGGAAATTTCTTGACGTTGGAGCACCCGGGCTTGCCATAGGGTATGGCATTGGAAAATTTGCCTGTTTTTTTAATGGTTGCTGTTATGGATTGGCTGTGCCGAACTGGTGGCCTCATATCTTTCCTCTTGTAAATATTTTTACGGATCCACGTTCTGAGTGCGATGTTTTAAATACAGCTCTTTTTCCGGCGCAGTTACTTGATTCTCTTGCGGGCTGGATAGCGTTTTTTGTAATTATTTTTTACGTTATGAAACACAGAAAATATCACGGGCAAGTATTTATCTTATTTTGCTATGTATTTTCTCCGCTGCTTTTTGCGGTAGAATTTGTTCGCTATATTCCCACTCGATTTCTTTCACTTACACCCAATCAGTGGAGTGCAATAATAATGGTTGTTTCTGCTGCTATTTCCGAGCGTTTTTTAAGGAAACTACTTCCTATTCCGGATAAGGAAACGTTATAATTTGGAGGGAACTGGGAATTGTAGAAGAGGTAATTTCTAAAACATCCTTTTCTTCATATGATTTGCTCTCTAAAAAATTGTTCAGCGGAAGAATATCCAGTGTAAGAAATGGTGTCTTATAATGCATCGGGATAACTATTTTTGGGTTTAATTGTTTTATTACTTCCCATGCTTCCTCAGGCCCTATTGTATATTTTCCTCCAACTGGTACCATTACTATGTCTACTTTACCTATTTCGTTTAGTTGTTCGTCGGTGAGCAGTGTTCCCAGGTCTCCGAGATGAAGTAGCGGTATGTCTTCTGATTGGATTTTAAACATCGTTATCTTTCCGCGAAGAGACCCTTTCTGATCATCGTGATATCCGGCGATTCCCTTTATCTTTATCCCTTCAAATTCTTTTTCTACATTTCCTTTAATGACTTGTTTGTATGAAGGGACATTTTCTACTGCATTATGGTCAAAGTGCTCATGCGAAACGAGGATAATATCTACATCAGGGAAGATTGTTGTATATCCTATTGAATTATCGAATGGGTCGGTGAGGATTTTTATTCCGTTTGTTTCTATTAAAAAGCTTGAATGGCCTAACCATTGAATTTTCATATGTACCCCCTTTGTATAAATTTATTTTGCTGTAAAGTAAATTATTTCTTTTTTAATTCTTTTAAAAATCCTGCTAATGCCTCGGCGTATTTTTTTTCTTTCAATAGGTCAAAACTATTTTTCAAGTTGTCTTCTGCCTTTTTTGTTTGGATTACCTGCGGTATCTGTTCATCTTTTTCAGGAAAGATGTTTTCTATTTCTTTTTTAAAGAAGGATATGAATGGATTATCAGGACTTTTAAAAAGTTCTTTTAGCTCAATGAATTTGCCTTGTTCATCTTTTGCAATGGACGCTTGTGCTGTTTCGTCCAGATAAGGCGATAGGAAATCTACGTTAAGGATTTTTTCAAAATATTTTATTTCTTTTTCTTCTTCTGCATGAAGTTTTGCAATTTCTTTAGCAATAAACAGTGCTCTTGGGTAATTGGGATACTGCGTGAGCACAAGGTTTATATACATTTCTGCTTCTTCTATTCTATCTGCTCTATACAGTGTTTCTGCAATGGATGTCTTAAATATTGGATTTTCCGGATCTTGCTGGATGGCGTCTTGAATTTTCTTTACAAGCGGCCCTTCTTTTTTGTATATGTTATCTGGAATGATGTACAGGTCCTTTTCCTTTTCTAATTCTTCTTTTTTAAAAATTAGTTTGCTTAGAAAGATGTTTTTTTCTGTATCAGGCAAGAAAAGATAAGCTTTTTTTATTTCGCTGAGATAGTCCCTGCCCTCTTTTTTCCCTATTAAACTGTTTAGTAGATGGGTATAAGCATTTTCCGGGTCAATAGAAAAATTAAGTTTTACCTGGATCTTACTGTTTGCAATGTCCCCTGTTCCTATGTAGCCCAAAAGATGAAAATTTTCTATTAATATATTACTTTGTATGTTGCTGTTTATTGAAAAGTATGTGGCATATTCCAGGATTTCGTTGTATTTTTTGGCAAGAGAAAGGTACGAAAGAAGCAAAATGTTTGCCAATAGATCTAATGGTTTGGTTTCTACTATTTTTGTGTAAATATCGATATTGTCAAATAAGATATATTCTTTCATAGTTTGTTTCCTTTATTGTTTTATAATTTTCTTTATAGTATTTTATTGCACCTGGCAACCCTTCTAAAATATCCGTTGCTGTTATTCCGTCTATTCCTTTTTCTTTTGCTTTTAAGTCCCCCGAGATTCCATGTATGAATACGCCGGTTCTTGATGCACTTTCTACGGGTAGTTTAAGTCCGTACATTGCAGCAATCGTGCCAGTTAAGACATCTCCGCTTCCTGCTGTGGCCATCCCTGGGTTTCCAGACAGATTGATAAAAATTTTACCGTCTTTCATGCCTATTAATGTGAATGCTCCTTTCAAAATGATTGTTGTATTGAGTTCTTGTGCACTTTCTTGAAGAATTTTGATGCGGTTTTTCTTTATTTCATTTATCTTTCTTTTTGTGATTTTTTCAAACTCTCCCATATGAGGTGTAATAATAGTTTCCGCTTTTCTTTTTTTGAGTATTTTTATCTCTTCTGAAATAGCCGTTAATCCGTCTCCGTCAATAATGATTGGTTTACCTACTTGTTTCACAAATTCTTTTACAAATTTTTTTGTTTCTTTTTCAAGAGTTACGCCGGAGCCAATAGCTACAATGTCCATTTGCTCGGATAGCTTTAGAAGATTATCAAGATTTTGCATTGAAATAGATTGTTCTTTAGTTTCCTGAGCAGGCATCATTATTACTTCGCTTGCCTTCATTGCAATAAACGGTGCGATGCTTTTAGGCGTTGCAAGATACGATAACCCACCGCCTGATTTGAGGAATGCGTATGAGCAAAACATTGGCGCGCCAAGATAATTTTTACTGCCCGCTATAAACAGCGCTTTTCCATAGCTCCCTTTGTGTGTGTCTTTTTTCCTTGTCGGAAGTTCTACTGGCGTGTTCAGCTGAACGTTTATTTCTGGATTTTCATATAGCGACGGAGGATATGATATGTGAGAAACATACAGTTTTCCAGTATGTTCTGCTCCGGGATAGAGAAAGTGCCCTCTTTTTGGCAGACCAAAGGTAACAGTGTAATCTGCTTTTACTGCGAGACCCATCACTTCGCCTCCGTCGCCATTAATGCCGGATGGTATGTCAATGCTTATAACCGTTTTATTGCTGAGATTGATTCCCTGAAGGATTTCTTTGTGTATTCCGCTAATTTTTCTTGACAGACCTGTCCCGAATATGGCATCTATTATTACATCTGACTTCTCTATACTGGTTTCTACAATTCTGTCAAAGAACTCTATATTGTATTGTTCAATGGGGAATCCGTTTAATCGGGTATAATTTTTCTTTGCTGCCCCTTTTAATTTGTTTTTGTCTCCTATAAAAAAGAGAGATACTTTTGCTCCTGTTGATGAAAGCTTTCTTGCTACTACAAAGCCATCTCCTCCGTTATTGCCGGGACCGGCAAATATAACAAATCTTTTTTCTCTCATGCCTATCTCGTTTTCAATGACGTGAAAAACTGCGTTTCCAGCGTTTTCCATCAAAATTTCCTGTGAAATGCCAAATTTTTTCTCTGCATTTTTGTCGAGATTTGTTATTTCATCAACCGATGCAACTTTCATGTCCATCCTCCCTTATGATAGCCATTGCTATGGCATATTCTCGTTCATGCGAAATTGATACAAGAATATTTTCTTTGCCGGCAACAAACGGCTCTCCATCCTTTCTTCTTAAAATTTCTATATCCTTTGCCGACAGATGTTTCTTAGTTGCTTTTATAACTGCCTCTTTTGCGGCGAATCTTCCGGCAAAATTTTCTATACTATTTTTATTGTTTTGAAAATTATTAATTTCTTTTTCAGTAAATATCCTATTTAAGAAACGGTCTCCGTATTTTGCTACCATTTCTTTCATCCTTTTTATACTTATAATATCTATTCCGATTCCCTTTATCTCCATCACATTATTATACTTGTAATAAGAGTTTTTGTAAAACAGATAAATTGTTGTAAAATGGATTGTTCGCCAATAATTTTTTTGAGAAGGGAGGTTTTTGTGGATAGAACAGAAGAACAACTTTTACGTACTTTGCTTAAATCAAGCAAATCACTCTGGGAATTAATCAATCATCAGGATGGGGATATCAAGCATACAATTGAGACACTGAATAAATTTAAAAACAATGACCTGATTAGGTCTGATGAAGACAGGATTGCTCTTACAGAGAAAGGGATTGTATTAGCACGCGAATACATGATTTCCCCTGAGAGAGATTTTACTTGTTCTTATTGCGAAGGCACAGGTTATGTGGCAAGCAATCTGTTTAGCGCTGCTACTAACAAATTTAAAGAAGTATTTAAAGAAAGGCCCAGAGCAATTGCGGATTTTGATCAAGGGATTGTTCCGCCGGAGGTTTCTATGAGACGTGCAGAATTTGTTTACCAGAGGGGAGATCTTGAGAACAAAAGGATTTTTTTTCTTGGAGACGATGATCTTACCAGCATTGCAATGGCATTAACCGGTCTTCCCGATGAAATATGTGTTGTAGAAATTGATAGCCGTATTGTGGATTATATAAATAGCATAGCTGACAAAATGTTTTTGAATGTTAAGGCCGAGTTTTTTGATGCAAGAAAGCCCTTGCGAAAAGAACTCTACGGCAAATTTGATACTTTTCTCACTGATCCTGTGGAAACCGTTCCAGGGATAAGGCTTTTTGTATCACGTTGCGTTGCAGCACTTCAAGGCAAAGGCAGTGCTGGCTATTTTGGTCTGAGCCATTATGAATCTTCTCTTAAAAAGTGGTTCGGCGTTGAGAAGGATTTGCTAAATACAAATCTCGTTATCACTGATGTTGTCCGTGATTTTAATAAATATTTGCTTGTTGGCGAGAGAATTATCGAAAAAGGATTCAGGGTGGTAAAAGAAGCGCCTTTCAAGGTAAAAGCGCCTAATTATCCCTGGTATCGATCTACATTTTTTAGAGTGGAACTTGTCGATAAACCCCACCTTTTAATCACAGAAGAGGTGGAGTGGGAACGTGAACTTTATTTTGATGAAGACACATACGTAGCTCTTCCATAGATGAGATGCTTGCTAAAATAAAGAGTGTTTCACTTAGAGGGCTTGAAGAGATAGACGTAATCGTTGAGGTAGACATTTCTCCTGGGCTTCCGACGTTTACTATTGTGGGTTTACCTGACGAAGCAGTAAAAGAAGCAAGAGAAAGAGTGCGCTCTGCAATTAAAAATACTGGTTTTGAATTTCCAATGCGTCGCATTACTGTTAATCTTGCGCCTGCTGAGGTGAGAAAAGAAGGCTCAATATATGATTTGCCAATTGCAATAGGGATTCTTACGGCAACAGAGGTAATACATTCTGCTGAAAGAGTTGCTCAATTCCATTTTGCAGGAGAGCTTTCTCTGAATGGCGGAGTAAGGAAAATTTCTGGAGCACTTCCTATGGCAATTGGGCTCTCTGGTAAAGGGCATGCTAATTTTATCACACCATTAGACAATAGAAGAGAAGTGGAGATTATAGATGGCGTGGATTGTTATCCTGTAAAGCACTTGAAAGAAGCAGTGGAATTTCTTAATGAGGACAGGGAAATTATGCCTGAACATATCGATATTAAAGATGAGCTAGCAAAAGGTGTTGTACATGATGAATTAGATTTTGCAGATATCAAAGGGCAGTTCCAGGCAAAGAGGGCAATGGAAATTGCTGCAGCTGGAGGGCATAATATTATTATGATGGGCTCTCCCGGGTGCGGAAAAACAATGATTGCGAGGATGCTTCCTACAATTCTTCCTCCGTTAACACTGGAAGAAGCTATGGAAGTTACGCAAATATATAGTATCGCAGGGTTTTTGAGAGATGGCATTATAATGGAACGGACGTTTCGTTCTCCTCACCATACTGCATCTTCTGCTGCCATTATCGGAGGAGGGAATGTGCCAAAGCCCGGCGAAATAAGTTTATCCCACCATGGAGTGCTGTTTTTAGATGAGCTGCCTGAGTTTAAAAGAAGCGTGCTTGAAGTATTAAGGCAGCCGATGGAAGACGGATTTGTTACAGTGTCGCGCGTAAGGATGAGTATTACTTATCCATCTCGTTTTATGCTTGTTGCGGCAATGAATCCATGTCCTTGCGGCTGGTATGGGGATACTGTACACGTTTGTAATTGCAGTGTATATGATATTAAGAGATACAGGAACAGGATTTCGGGGCCTCTCTGGGATAGATTTGATATTCAGCTTGAAATGCCCAGGCTTTTTCCTGAGGAACTGGTGAATAAACCAAAAGGAGAATCTTCAGCTGACATAAGGAAAAGAGTGATAAGTGCGAGAAAATTACAGCAAGACCGCTACGAAGGTAAAAGAATTTTTTCAAATGCACAGCTTACACCTGGATTGTTAAAGGAATTTGTGCCTTTAGATAGTGAGGAGAAGAGCTTTCTTCGCACTGCGTCAGAAAAACTTGGTCTTACAGGCAGAGGATTTGATAGAATTAAAAGATTGGCAAGAACAATTGCAGATTTGGAAGGTGAAAAAAAGGTTGCACTACCTCACATTGCTGAGGCGCTGCAGTATAGAATTGATTTGAGTATTTAGGAGGCAGATATGAATGTAACTAAGATTCTTGCAGGGAAAAAGGAAGACAAATTATTTCTTCTTGGAAACGAGGCAGCTGTGCGTGGCGCTCTTGAAGGAGGCGTATCTTTTGTTTCTACATATCCAGGCACTCCTTCTTCGGAAATCGGAGATGTATTTTCAAAGTTAGCCAGAGAAGCAGGTGTTTATTTTGAATACTCTACAAACGAGAAAGTGGCGGTAGAAGTGTCTGCTGCTGCGGCTGCTGCCGGGCTGAGGTCATTTGTGTTTATGAAGCATGTAGGATTAAACGTCGCAGCAGATTCTTTTATGTCTACTGCTTATCTTGGTGTAAAAAAAGGGATGATTATTCTCACTGCTGATGATCCTTCGATGTATTCATCACAAAATGAACAGGATAATCGTATATATGCGCGGATTGCCGGTATTCCTTTGCTTGAACCTGCGGACCCACAGGAAGTAAAAGATCTTATGAAATTTGGTTTTGAACTCTCCGAACAGATACATTTGCCTGTTTTAATGCGAACTACAACGCGTGTTTCTCACATGAGAGGCATTGTCCATCTTAATGATGTAATACCTCCAGAGGGCAAAGGGTTTTTTGAAAAAGCACCTTCTCGCTATGTGCCTGTTCCTGCTAATGCCGTGAGAATGCGTAAAGAGCTGTTGGATAAGCTCGCAAAAGCCGAAAAGATAGCTGATAGTACGCAGGTGAATAAGGTGTATGATTTTGGAGACGAATTTGGCATCATCACAAGCGGTGGTGCTTTTAACTATGTAATGGATGTCGTTAAGGAAAATAATATTCCTGCAAAAATACTGAAACTTGCGTTTACTTACCCATTTCCACAGCAGCTTGTAAAAGAATTTCTTTTTACGGCAAAAAATGTGCTTATCGTTGAAGAAGTAGAGCCTGTGATGGAAAAAGAAGTACTTGCAATTGCCGGGAAATATAAGATTCCAGTTGATGTGTACGGAAAACTTACCGACACGCTTCCCCGTATTTATGAGTATTCCCCTGACATTGTAAAAAACGGAATAAAGAAAATTAGCGAACATACTATTAAGAAACGGAGATATTTAAAAACAGATATAACGCTTCCTATTCGTCCACCGATTCTTTGTGCAGGCTGTCCTCACCGCGCGACATACTTTGCCGTGAAAGAAGCGATTAAAAAACTTAAGCTGAAAGACGTGATTTTTCCTACTGATATTGGCTGTTATACGCTGGGTATTCAGCCGCCGTACGAAATGGCCGATTACTTGCTTTCTATGGGTTCAAGTATCGGCACAGGAACGGGTTTTTCTTATGCTACAGACCAAAAGATAGTAAGTTTTATTGGCGATTCTACATTTTTTCATGCTGGCCTTCCCGGGCTTGTCAATGCAGTACACAATAAGGCTAATTTGTTGATCGTTGTAATGGACAATAGAACGACTGCGATGACTGGCAGGCAGCCGAGCCCTTCTGAACCTGTTAATGGGATGGGAGAAACGGCACCAGAAATTTCTATTGAAAATAGTGCAAAAGGGATTGGAGTAGAGTTTGTTAAAACTGTTGACCCGTACAGCCTTGCAAAAGCAAAGGAAGTTTTTGAGGAGGCACTTAAGCATGATGGGGTTTCCGTTGTCATATCAAAGCATCCCTGCGCACTGATAACGGATACAGGAAGAAAAAAGAAAAATTTATTAATGACATTTACCATTAATCAGGACAAATGCACGAAGTGTATGGTTTGCGTGAAAGATTGGACCTGCCCTGCTTTCTATGTGGGAAAGGATGACACTGTTCATATTGATCCTCTTATCTGTGATGGGTGTGGTGTGTGTGTTCAGGTTTGTCCTGGAAAAGCGATAGAGGTGAGAAAATGAAAACATATAAAATTCATCTTGCTGGTGTTGGGGGGCAAGGCACAATAAAGGCTTCTTCAATTATTGGCGAAGCTGCTATGAAAAAAGGTATAAATGTAGTGATGAGTGAATTACATGGGATGGCACAGCGTGGAGGGGTAGTAACAACTGAAGTAAAGATTGGCGATGCACATAGTCCTGTCATTGAAAATGGCGATGCAGATTTAATTATTGGTTTTGAACCTGCAGAAGTTTTACGTTCAATAAAAAAAGCAGGCGGAAAGACATTTGTGATAATGAATTCTGCACGTATTGTGCCTTTTACCGTCTCTCTTGGAATGTCAACATATCCGGATAATCCATTGCTCATTAAAGAAGCAATAAAAAAATTCAGTTATCTTTATATCATCGATGCAAAAAAACTGGCAAAAAGGGCAGGAAATATTATGTCGCTTAATATGGTTTTGCTGGGAAGCGCTGTTGCTATGCCAGAGTTTCCTTTGGGATATGAAGAAATAGTCCAATCCATGAAGGAAAGCTTGCCGGAAAAAACTATTGAAATAAACCTTAAAGCATTTGACCTTGGGTTTGAAGGAATAAAAAATATGTGATTGCTTTCTCTACTGAACTATTTTATAAGTATAATATAATATCTATTGCTGCTATAATAATGCCCCAGATAAATCCTGCTGCGACTTCTAATCCAGTATGGCCAATAAGTTCTTCAAAGATTTTTATGTCAATTACTTCACGCAGTTTTTTACCCCATGCTGTTTCCCAGAAGATTTCATTCATTGTTTTGGAATGCTCTCCCACTTCTCTTCTCAGGGAAAGGGCATCAACAACTATTATTGATGCTATAAGGAATGAAATTGTAAAGTAAGGGGAGCCCAGTCCGTATCGTACACCCAGCAGTAGTGTAAGTGTTGTTACTGCTGCTGTGTGGGAACTTGGATTGCCACCTGGTGAAACTGCAAGGCGCCAATTTATTTTTTTCTTTTGTGCAAAGTAAAATATTACTTTCAATAGTTGCGCGCTGAGACTTGAGATAACTGAAAATATTAAAATATCATTTGTAAAGAGCTCTTTTACCCACATTTTTTCCTCTTGCTTATAATAAATTTTTAATTTTTTATATAAAGACATTATAATACTTTTGTGAAAAAAATAATACTAGTTAGTGCTTGTTTGTTGGGGCTCAACACCCGGCATGATGGGAAAAATAGCGTAAGCAAAGGCGTGCTTGTGCTTAAAGATAAGTATTTGATGATTCCTGTTTGTCCTGAACAGTTGGGCGGTTTACCCACACCAAGGATGGCAGCAGAAATTCAAAGTAATAGAAAGGTATTGAAAGAGAACGGAGAGGATACTACTGAAATATTTTTGAATGGGGCAAAAGAGGTATTGGAACTAGCAAAACTTTATAAAATAAAATTTGCTCTGTTAAAGGATGGAAGCCCGTCTTGCGGAAGCCATTCTGTTTATGATGGAACATTTATCGGTACTAAAATTAAAGGAGAAGGTATTACTACAGAACTTTTGAAGAAGAACGGAATAAAAGTATTTTCTGAAGATGATATAGAAGAGTTGACAGATGAAATTGGATAAGACCGACATTCCTTACGGAAATTTTGAAAAAGTGCTTCTTCATATCTGTTGTGCTCCGGATGCGACATACCCTTTTTTGTATTTAAGAGGTAGACATTACAGAGTGACGGGGTTTTTCTATAACCCAAACATACACCCCTTAAGTGAGTATGAGAAAAGGCTGGAAGAAATTATACGCTTTTCCCGTGTTGCCGGCATGGATCTTGAGGCAGGCAAGTATGACAAGGATAATTGGTTTGAGCTCATAAAAGGCACTGAAAATGAACCTGAAGGTGGGAAACGGTGCTACATTTGCTATAAGATGCGTCTTGAAGAAACAGCACGAATTGCAAAAGAAAAAGGATTTGACTATTTTACTACCACACTTACTATAAGTCCGCACAAAAACATTAAGTGGATCTTTGAAATAGGAGAACAGATTGGAAACAAATATGGAGTAAAATTTCTTAAAGCGAACTTTAAAAAAAGAAACGGATTTAAATCCAGCATTGTATTGAGCAAATACTATAAAATGTACCGGCAAAACTATTGCGGATGCGTGTTCTCAAAGATTAAAAAAGAAATAATCATTTAAATACCGTGTTTATTATGAAAGCATCTCGATATTGAGATTTTTTATTCAAATTTTTGAAAACTTTTTTCTCTATATTTAAGAAAGTGTAGATTTTATCAAGTTTTTATACGTGTAGAAATTTTTTGGAAAAATTCTTTGAAATCTATTGACAGGAAGTTTTAATTTGTTATGATATTTTTCGTTGGGTGTATATCGCATAAAAAGACAGCTTCGAAAATACCCTTGACTTGTACTAAAAAAAGCATATAATAATTATGCTAAAATATTTAAAAGTGGATTGTACCTTGAAAACTAAACAGCGAAAGTAAGGTATTAATTTTTCGGAGAGTTTGATCCTGGCTCAGGATGAACGCTGGCGGCGTGCCTTACACATGCAAGTCGAGCGAGAGTTTTTTGATGGGGCAACCCATTGGGAAGTTCTAGCGGCAAACGGGTGAGTAATAGATGGGTAACCTACCCTAAAGACGGGGATAGCCTTCTGAAAAGAAGGGTAATACCCGATAATGTTGACAGACTTAGGTTTGTCAAAGAAAGATGGCCTCTGTTTCATGCTATCACTTTTGGACGGGCTCATCTCCTATCAGCTAGTTGGTGAGGTAATGGCTTACCAAGGCGACGACGGGTAGTTGGTCTGAGAGGATGGACAGCCACATTGGGACTGAGACACGGCCCAGACTCCCACGGGAGGCAGCAGTGGGGAATATTGGTCAATGGGCGAAAGCCTGAACCAGCGACGTCGCGTGGAGGATGAAGGCCGCAAGGTTGTAAACTCCTTTTATTAAGGAAAAAGGGATAGCTCTCAAATAGAGAACTATTCTTGATGGTACTTTTTGAATAAGCCCCAGCTAACTACGTGCCAGCAGCTGCGGTAATACGTAGGGGGCGAGCGTTATCCGGAATTACTGGGTGTAAAGGGTATGCAGGCGGATTGACAAGTTGAATGTAAAAACTCAGAGCTTAACTCTGAGCTCGCATTCAAAACTGTTAATCTAGAGAGCAGTAGAGGGAAGTGGAATTCCAGGTGTAGCGGTAAAATGCTTAGATATCTGGAAGAACACCAGTGGCGAAAGCGGCTTCCTGGGCTGTCTCTGACGCTCATATACGAAAGCTAGGGGAGCAAACAGGATTAGATACCCTGGTAGTCCTAGCCGTAAACGATGGATGCTTGGTGTTGGGGAGGTTGCTTCTCAGTGCCGGAGCTCACGTGTTAAGCATCCCACCTGGGAAGTACGACCGCAAGGTTAAAACTCAAAGGAATTGACGGGGCCCCGCACAAGCAGCGAGGCATGTGGTTTAATTCGATGCTACACGAAGAACCTTACCTGGGCTTGACATGCACGAGAAAGCTGGAAGAAACTCCGGCCCTTTCAGAGAGTAATCTCTGCTACCCGTGCACAGGTGCTGCATGGTTGTCGTCAGCTCGTGTCGTGAGATGTACGGTTAAGTCCGTGAACGAGCGCAACCCCTATCCTTAGTTGCTAATAGGCTTCGGTCTATGCACTCTAAGGAGACTGCCAGCGGAAAGCTGGAGGAAGGTGGGGATGACGTCAAATCCTCATGGCCTTTATGTCCAGGGCTACACACATGCGACAATGGTCCATACAAAGTGTTGCTAACCAGTAATGGGGAGCTAATCGCAAAAAGTGGACCTCAGTACGGATTGAGGGTTGCAATTCACCCTCATGAAGCTGGAGTTGCTAGTAACCGCAGGTCAGCTATACTGCGGTGAATGCGTTCCCGGGGCTTGTACACACCGCCCGTCACACCACCCGAGTTGTGTGTACCCGAAGTGGCTCTGTGAGTCACGAAGGTGTGCATGATAAGGAGGGTGAAGTCGTAACAAGGTAGGTGTACGAGAACGTGCGCCTGGATCACCTCCTTTCTAGGGAGCATTTTTAGGTGTGTTTTATTAACATACTTCGAGAAAATATAATATATTTGAAGCTATCCTTGCTTATCGCTGTTTAGTTTTGAGGGAATAATCCCCTCAATTTGTAGATTTATAGTTTAATAGATTGTACCTTGAAAACTGTATGTAGGTGTAGTAAATAAGTAAGGGCGTATAGTGAATGCCTTGGCGTACGGAGCCGATGAAGGACGCAGAAAGCTTGCGATAGGCCTCGGGGAGTTGCATAACAAACTTTGATCCGAGGATTTCCGAATGGGGAAACCCAGCAGGGAGAAATCTCTGTTATCTTTACCTGAATATATAGGGCAAAGAGGGTAAGCGAGGGAACTGAAACATCTTAGTACCTCGATGAAAGGAAAACAAAAGTGATTCCCTTAGTAGTGGTGAGCGAAATGGGAAGAGCCTAAACCATTTATGTGTAGAAGCTGGCAGGCGTTGCATAGATGGGGTTGTAGGGAGATTTAATCCTGCGCTGCTGAGCAGGTATGGAGTCAGAAATGAATTGATTAGTCGAACACTCTTGAAAGGGTGGCCAAAGAGGGTGACAGCCCCGTAGGCGAAAATTAATTCACTCCTATAAATCTTTCCTAAGTACCGCGGGACACGTGGAATCTTGCGGGAAGCTAGGAGGACCATCTCCTAAGGCTAAATACTCCGACGACCGATAGTGAACAAAGTACCGTGAGGGAAAGGTGAAAAGAACCCCGGAAGGGGAGTGAAATAGAACCTGAAACTATATGCCTACAATCGGTAGGAGGGCTATGAAATGGCAACATTTCAGCCTGACTGCCTGCCTATTGAAGAATGAGCCAAGGAGTTATGGGTAGTGGCAAGGTTAAGGGATGATACCCGGAGCCGTAGTGAAAGCGAGCCTGAATAGGGCGTTAGTCGCTGTCCGTAGACCCGAAACCAGGTGGTCAATCCATGGTCAGGATAAAACGAGCGTAAGAACTCGTGGAAGTCCGAACCGGTTGGGGGAAAAAACTCATCGGATGAACTGTGGATAGCAGAGAAATTCTAACCGAACCTGGAGATAGCTGGTTCTCTCCGAAATGCATTTAGGTGCAGCGGTAGGTAATTCGCAAGTGGGGGTAGAGCACTGGATGAGCTAGGGATCCTACCAGATTTCCAAACTCAACCAAACTCCGAATACCATTTGTTTTTACCCTACCAGTGAGTCGGCGGGTACTAAGATCCGTCGTCGAGAGGGGAACAACCCAGATCATCTGCTAAGGTCCCTAAAATAGACTGAGTGTTCAGAAAGGATGTGGAATTGCTTAGACAGCTAGGAGGTTAGCTCAGAAGCAGCTACCCTTCAAAGAGTGCGTAACAGCTCACTAGTCGAGCGGTTCTGCGCCGAAAATGTAACGGGACTAAGTCTATTACCGAAGCAGTGGGCTTAAGACGTCTTCGGATGTCTTGAGCGGTAGGAGAGCGTTCCTATTGCAGAGAAGGTATACCGTAAGGAGTACTGGAGCGATAGGAAGTGAGAATCTTGGCTTAAGTAACGAAAAACAGGGTGAGAATCCCTGTCGTCGTAAATCTAAGGTTTCCTGGGGAAGGTTTGTCCGCCCAGGGTTAGTCGGTCCTAAGCCGAGGCCGAAAGGCGTAGGCGATGGACAACAGGTTAATATTCCTGTACCATGTATCTTCCGCTATCAGGATGGGGTGGTGGAGAAGGATAGGTTAAGCGCGGTTTTGGTTGTCCGCGTCCAAGCTCGTAGGAGGCATCCGGAGGTAAATCCCTGGATGTATTAAACTCTGAGAAGCGATGGGGAGCCGCAAGGCGAAGTAGCTGATTCCATACTCACAAGAAAAACCTCTAACGAGGAAGATATGTGTCCGTACCGCAATCCAACACAGGTAGATGAGGAGAATGCTCCTAAGACGTACGAAAGAACCCTCTTTAAGGAACTCGGCAAAATTGCCCCGTAACTTCGGGAGAAGGGGTGCCTGGAAAGGTGAAGGTAAATGCTTACCTTTGCGATTCTGGGTCTCAGTAAATAGGTTCAAGCGACTGTTTAACAAAAACACAGGTCTCTGCTAAGTCGTAAAGACGATGTATAGGGGCCGACGCTTGCCCAGTGCTGGAAGGTTACAGGGAGGGGTTAGCAGATTTCGGTCTGCAAAGCTCTGAACTTAAGCCCCAGTGAACGGCGGCCGTAACTATAGGTTGGACGCTGTAGTTATAAAACTCAGCTAAATGCTGGAAAATCCGGTTAGTATCTGGCACTACGAGAGTTAATCTCCGTGACAATGTGACCAGTGTGGACAATCAGCAGGAAAGACTTTTAAGTAAAGGAGGAAATATGAGTGAAAAAAAGATAAATATTCCTCCAAAGATAGGATGGTATCTTGCAGGATTTGCAGATGGCAAAGGTAGTTTCAACGTTTCTTTTAGACCGAGGGAAAATTATAGGAATAAATGGAAAATTTCCCTTTCCTTTAATGTCTCTCAAGATGAAAAGTTAATTCTTACGCTATTTAAGAGATACCTTGGATGTGGAACTCTAAGAATGAGAGAAGATGGCATTTGGTACTATGAAGTAACAAGTGTTAATGCTCTCTCTGAAAAAGTTATACCATTTTTTAAGAAGTTTCACTTCCTCTCACAAAAAAAGAAGAAAGCTTTCTCGAAATTTAAAGGAGTGCTTGAAATGGTTTTAAATGGCGAGCACTTAACAGAGGATGGCATCAAAAAAATTGCAAAATTACGTGAAGAAATAAATGGTGACCATTCTAAGAGAAAGTATAATTCAAAAGAGATCATATCTTCTCTGGAAGAATCCTCAGAGACTATACGCTGAGCACCCATTTGGGTGATGATATAGTCCGGTCTCCATAGCGATATGGAGTATTGGCTGAAGTTTAGCCAATTGTCCTTACAGATTTTTTAAGGGCAACATAAACGAACGGTCCTAAGGTAGCGAAATACCTTGTCGGGTAAGTTCCGACGCGCATGAAAAGCGTAACGACTTGAACGCTGTCTCAAAGAGGGATTCGGTGAAATAGCAGTGCCCGTGCAGATGCGGGCTACTTGCAGCAGGACGGAAAGACCCCGTAGAGCTTTACTATAACCTGATATTGAATTTTGGCATATTGCGTATAGGATAGGTGGGAGACTTTGAACCCGGAACGCTAGTTTCGGGGGAGTCATCCTTGGAATACCACCCTTAATATGCTGAGGTTCTAACTCTATACCCTGAATCGGGTAGGAGGACAATGTCAGGCGGGTAGTTTGACTGGGGCGGTCGCCTCAACAGTGGGGCCCTTTAGCAGCAATGCTAAATGCAAATCTGGCTATATGCGGGAAAATCTGTTCCCTAAAAGGGATGCAGAATCCAGAGATACTTTTAATAGTAAAAATGCTCTGGTGCAGACAATCCGCAGGGAAGTTCCTAAGTGGAACCCCTCAACGACTAAACGCCAGACATCCTTAAAGGATGGTGATATAGTCTGAACTCGTATGCGAATACGAGCCCGTATTAAAGGGAGTCCAGTATTACTTTTAGTATATAACATAAGATATCCGAAAAACTGGATTAACATAATTGCCTAAAGAGTAACGGAGGCGCCCAAAGGTTCCCTCAGGCTGGTTGGAAATCAGCCATCGAGTGCAAAGGCATAAGGGAGCTTGACTGCATAGACTGACAGGTCGAACAGGCACGAAAGTGGGGCTTAATGATCCGGTGGTTGTGTATGGAAACGCCATCGCTCAACGGATAAAAGCTACCTCGGGGATAACAGGCTTATCTCTCCCAAGAGTCCATATCGACGGGGAGGATTGGCACCTCGATGTCGGCTCGTCGTATCCTGGGGCTGAACAAGGTCCCAAGGGTTTGGCTGTTCGCCAATTAAAACGGCACGCGAGCTGGGTTCAGAACGTCGTGAGACAGTTCGGTCCTAATCCGCTGTAAGCGCAGGAGATTTGAGGGGGTTTCCCCGTAGTACGAGAGGACCCGGGGAAGGAAACCGCTGGTGTACCAGTTGTCCCACCAGGGGCACGAGCTGGGTAGCTAAGTTTCTACCAGATAAATGCTGAAAGCATCTAAAGCGTGAAGCTGACCTCAAGATAAGATCTCCCATCCTTTCCTTCGGGAAGGGAGTAAGACCCCTTGTAGACCACGAGGTTGATAGGCACGAGGTGTAAGCACAGTAATGTGTTGAGCTGACGTGTACTAATAGGTCGAGGATTTACTACACCTTATACAGTTTTAAGGGTACAATTTAGAGTGCCCTGGTGACCATACCGAAGGGGAAACACCCGTTTCCATTCCGAA
>JAYELD010000142.1:0-6352 GCA_034717215.1 Caldisericota bacterium | reverse complement strand
TCTTTTTCTTTGTCTTTGCAATCTTTTTTGGCAATCCCATTTTATTCTTTTCAACTCTTTTTTAAAATTTTCATATAGATTTTAATGAACCAACGATACTATTTCGTATAGATTTTTGATGAGGCAATTCGGTGACTTGACAAGAATAAAAAAAGAGTTTAAAATTATGTTAAGTATAATAGAGCGGTATGTAAAAAAAATGACAGCGAAGAGCTGTATCTTGTGGATGGACGCTGTGGGATACAGGGAGCTGAGTGGCGTAACCGGCATTTTTTTATTCTAATTGGATGATATATTTGACTTGAGACATTGTTTGAGGTAAAATACCTATTAAAGGGGAATACCTATTAAAAGGGAATGGATAGGAGAGCGATGAGAATAAAGCGTCTTTGCAATGCAAAAAAAGGGTTTAGCTTAATTGAGGTAATAATAGCACTGGCTATCCTTATGATTGTAACATTTGGATTGCTAACCAGTTATTACTCTTATTATAGAAATGTAGCCGACCTCCGTATCCAAACAACTGGCCAAAACCTTGCTCAATTGCAGCTGGAAGACATTCAGAACCTTGCTAGTACTGTGCTTGTTATTCTTGTCCAAGGAGGAGAATACTTGCCTAACTATCCACTAGATACAGCTTCAGACATTGCAATCTATGATTCTGGACAGCTTGCTGATGCTTCATTTACAATAGAGAGTTTAGTGAGCGTTCCTGCCAATTTACTTCTTCCAAGTAGTATCGAGGTTCAAGGTCCTGATGCTTATGGTGAATATACGCTCATCCTCCTTAAGGAGGTATTTCCCCACTACAAAAAACAGATTGTCATCACTGATAGAACTCCGGACCTGGATACCACAAAGAAGATTTTTGAGGTGAAAGTTACTATATTCTGGGATATAGGTGGCGTTGAGAAGAGCATTACTATTACAGGAGAAAAAAATGATGCAAGATTTAGCGATTAATAGAAAGAGGAAAGGGTTTACATTGGTTGAGTTGGTTGTTGCGGTTGCTGTTTTCCTTGTTATAATTGCTCTATCTTTTTCAACTCTTTCTCGCTTTTTTTCAATGAGAAGTGCTTACGAGCAGGAAATGATATTCCAGCAGAATTTTCGTTTTGCACTTGATAAGATGTCTTACGATTTCAGGCAGGCAAATAAGGATCCGGGTGATACTTCTATTACGAGTTTAATTTTAGAACCCGAGCCAAATTCAATGGGAGAAAAACTTAGTTTTATACGCTACGATGGTACTAATATGAGGGACATTTATTATTTGATTAAACCTCACGGGGATAGTTATGCCATCTATAGAGAAGAGTATCAACATGGTGCTACCCAGGGGGTAGACCCGATTTCTACACAGCCCATTACTGAGGATCTACACCAGTTGGTAAAGGTGTATTTTGTAAGGGCGGGCGGCAAGATTATAATGATTGCCGTAGGGAAACTGGACTATTTTGGAAAAGAAAGGACAATTTCCTTTACTTCATTGGTATTTTCAAGAAATTCTGGTTATGAAATACCACCATCACCATAGGAGGTGATTAAAATGATATTGCATAAAAGAAAAGGGATGGCATTGATTACAGTAGTGCTTATTGCAGCTCTTTTCCTCATATCCATTGTAGGGATAAGCGCAAAAGTTATAACCGATAAAAAAGTTTCTAATGCTCGTGCTTCTTCGGAAAGGGCTTTGGTTGCAGCAGAATCATGTATTTCTCAGGTGTTATTTGATCTAAGAAACACTTATTTTTGGTTGCCGCCGGATTACCAGGATGGGATAATGATGCCAAGGGATGCAGATCATTATCTAAGTTTGGAAAATGTTAAAAATATTGCATCTAATGATCCAGTTTATACCTTGTATCTTTCAGAACATCGATATTCTGAATCAGATAATGATGTTCCTTATATAACCTATAAAGTGACGATTAAAAAAATAAGCGACGGTATTGTACATCATGATCCTTTAAGGGAAGAACATGCTGCTCTTTTGGAAATTTATTCGTTAGGTACGGTTTACAGTTCAAAGGACGGCGATGTGCTTGCAAGGAGGGTAATTGGCACAGAATGTGAAGTTGTTTTTAATAGTTCGTCTGAT
Source organism: Caldisericota bacterium (assembly GCA_034717215.1). Taxonomy (NCBI): domain Bacteria; kingdom Pseudomonadati; phylum Caldisericota; species Caldisericota bacterium. The sequence continues at coordinate 4,251 of JAYELD010000142.1, read as the reverse complement.
GCAACCATTAATTATGGACTACTTGCTGGTGGAGATATTGAGTTTCGTGGGAATTCTCAAGAGATAGGAGGAGACATTTTTGCAAATGGGAAGATAATATCAAAAGGTCAGGGCCCAGGAGGTTTAAGAGTTGATGGAGGGGCAGCTTATGCTTCTTCTGACGACATTCCTGCAGGAATTGCAAGCGGGGGTGAAGTGACGGGAATGGCTGCTGCTGAAATTCCTTCTTTTGATGAATATAACGCGGATATGGCATATGAGTTTAAAACAGGAGATGAGCCGTATGATGGATCGGAAGAAGGCTATCCTGATACATCAGCTGGAGATGGATTAGTTGCGGCGGTTATCCAGAGCTGTCTTGGCTCAGATGATACGGGCAATACTTTAGATGAAATACAAAAGTTTTATAGTGATTTGATGGGTTGTACTGTGGATGATGGTAATGTTGTTTCTCCAGAAGAATCATGCGCCGATTTCAATATATTAAATGCAATACAGCTCTTTGACCTTCAAGACAATGCAAAAAATATTGTTTATTATATTAACGGTGATGTGACGATAACCGCTGGTGATCTTTTTAAATTAAAAGGAATTGTTGTTGTAGGTGGCAATGTTACGATAAATAGCAATGCGAAGATCGGAGATTATAGTCTGGACGAGAATGGTGATCCTGTCTGCCCCGACGAACCTCAGTTTGCTCTTATTGTTAAAGGTACGGCCAAGAAAAAGAAACAGGCTGGTACTGCAGAGTTTTATGGGTTGCTTTACGCGGTAGGTGGGATAGAGGGCACTGGTACATTTGATTGTTATGGGGCAATGGTAACGCCGGGAAATATAAAAATGCTTGGAGACGTTAAGACGTATTATAAGCCCACTGGTTTCAATACCGCCGATGTTTCAGGGCATGTTTCGAGTGGCATCTCCAACGCAGAGCTGGGTTTGTCTTCCTGGAAGGAAATTTCGTATGAAGATTTCCAAAGCCCGTAGAGCATTTACTCTTATTGAGCTTCTTATCGTAATTGCCATAATTATTATTATGGTGGGAGTCGCTGCTCCTATGACTTCGAGTTATATTGTTGAACGTTCTTTATACAATGCTGCTGCGCAGGTGCAGCAGGATATTCGGCTTGCGCAGCAGCTTGCAATTACGCACAGTACAACGAGTAAATTTAAAATTCATTTTGACTCTACAAACAATTCCTACACGGTAGAAACAAGTGAAGACGGGAGCAAAATCATTACAAGAAAGTTTAACGATGCTTACGGTTTCCCAAAATATTTTGGAGTAAACTCTCCTCCTTCTATATATGTTGTTAACTCCGGAGCAGAAATACCCGTTAAAGAACTTTTCTTCGATAATCTCGGAAAACCTCATACAAAAGATAGTTCTGGGAATCCTTATGATAATGAAGGCTATATCACCTTGCAAAACAGCTCGGGAAGTAAGCAAATTCAGATTATTGTTTCAGTAATTGGCCGTGTAAAGATATTATGGATTCAACGATAATACGAAATCATTTTTGCCGTAATTCAGATGACATATTCTGCAAAAAGGGAGGAACAAGGAAGCAGTAAGGCCTTTGATTGCGGCAAATAGATGACAAAGCACAATCAAATATATCCTAAAAATTTTTTTATAATTAACCATATTTCTATCATTTATTTGAATTTTGATGTTAATCAATTATTGAAGTTCAACTTGAACTATACTCTCAAAAGAAAAGTTTTGTTTCTTAAAAGGAATACTGTATGACAAATATTACCTATTCCCGCAAAGCATTTACTCTTATCGAGATTCTTATCGTCATTGCCATAATTATTATTATGGTAGGAGTTGGTCTTCCTATGACTTCAAACTATATTGTTGAACGTTCTTTATATAATGCTGCTGCGCAAGTTCAGCAGGATATTCGGTTTGTGCAGCAGATTGCAATTGTTTACAGCAACAACAGTGCAGCGCACTTTAGAATTCATTTTTATCCTGAACAAAATGAATATAAAATTGAAGCAGATTATGATGCAAATTATGTGTTAGGCTCGGGTAAGATAATAAAAAGAAAGTTTAGCGATGCTTATGGATTTCCAAAACATTTTGGAAAAAATGTTCCCGATTCAGTTACATTTGGCCCATTAAGCGCACCAGGGAACACTGCAACAATTGATCTTAATTTCAATAACCGGGGGATATCTAAAAAAGGTGGAGGGCATATTAACTTGATAAATAGAAGCGGGACAAAGCAAATTAAAGTGATAGTATCTGTGATTGGCAGAGTTCGCATCGAGTGGGTTACTCGCTAATCCGTTAAAAGTGATCGCAAAGTGTCTGGCACCAACCGATCATTTTTTGATCACAAAGTGCCTGGCACAAAGTGATCATTTTTGTTAAGGGATGTGTGTATGCCTAAGAAATCTCTTTTTCTTTGTCTTTCTTTATTGTAATTTCTACCGAATCTATCTCCGGTACATTTTTTAATGTGTTAATCAGTGCAAAAATCACAGATTTAAAAACTTCATAGATATATTTATTTGCTGGGAATCTTTTTCCGTTTACTTTTATTTCTATCATTTTATTGCCTCCTAAAAAATTTTCTTCTATAATCTTTTTCATTTTGTCAAGCGCCTTGCTTCTGTGGCTTATTTTATTTTTAACTTCTTTTCCGAGCATTGAAAAACTTTTATCGAAACCGATTGGTTTAAAAATAGGGTCATAGCCAAAACCGCTTCCCTCTTTTTTCTCTGGTGCTTCTAAAATTTCTCCTTCTACTATTCCTTCTGTCGTAAAGTACCTTTTTTCTCTTGGAAGGTATAGTGCAACTACAGTTTTAAACCGTGCTTTGCGGTTTGAATTGTCTTTAAGCAGCTCCAGGATTTTTTTCATTTTTTCATCAAAGGAAGTTTTTTCGCCAAGGAAACGTGCGGAATTTATTCCAGGTGCACCACTCAGGGCATCGACTTCCAAACCAGAATCATCCGAGAGTGTGGGAAGTTTGTATTTATTTGCATAATATTGTGCTTTTTTAAGTGCGTTTTCAAGATAGGTTTCTCCGTCTTCTTTAACGGTGTCTTCGTCATTTTCTGGTAATTCAATAATTTTAATGGACAGGGTTTTGAGGATTTCCCTAATTTCCTTTATTTTTCCTTTATTTTTTGTTGCAACAAGTATTTTAATCATACTTTATTATACATGTCTTCCTATTCTCTGAAAATGATCATAAAGTGCTAGGCACTTTGTGATCATTTTGGTAATCAAAAACATTTGCATATTTTGCTAAGCCATTCAGTGAATATAGTGTCAGAAGACATTCTTTTTTCTGCTTTGTTTTTAATTCTTCTTATTGTGGCATATGGCATTTCTAATGCAAAAGATATATCTATTAATTTAAATTTTTTGAAGTATAGTGCGTAGATTAGTAGATACTTAAGCTCTTTATTGTTAATGATGTTTCCATATTTATCTTGAATTTTGTTAGATATTTCTCTAATTTTTTTTATATTTTCTTCTGAGTCGTGTTCATTGATTTCTCTTCCATACTTTTTAGATTCTGGCACTTTTGACATTATGAATTGGGTAATCCTGGAGATTTCAATGCCCGAGAGGTTATGAATTTCTTCTAAATTTAAACATTTCGGAGCATTATTTTTATCCTTGAAATATCTATAACTGCACCATTTGTAATCCTCAAGCTGTTCCACTAATTGTGCTTCTAATGGATTTAAATTAACATATACAAAGGCATTTATAAAATACTCATCATTTGTAATTAAATAACTTCTATATCTGTCCTGAAAGAGGTGGCCTTTTCTTATATGCGCAGAATTAAAATAGTGTGCATATTTTGAATTAATTTCATGCATTATTTGTGAAAGATTGGCATTTTCTGTTTTTAGTAAAAGATGATAGTGGTTTTTCATCAATGCAAAGGAAAGAAGTATTGCCTGATATTTTAAAAAGGCATCACAGGTAAGTTTTATAAAATACTTGTAATCTTTTTCTCCCGTAAAAGCATTTTCGCTGCTTACTGTTTTTGAAATGACGTGATATATAGCACCTTTGTACTCTATTCTTTTTGCTCTGCCCATATTTTATTATATACAAATTCCTATTCTCTAAAAATGATCACAAAGTGCCAGATACTGTGATAAAGTCAACACCCTAAAAGTAGTTTTTCATACAGGTAGATCTCCGTTTTTTCTTTAATAATTCTTGCTTTCTCATAATTAACACCTTCCATAGTCGGTAGAATATTCTGT
>JAYELD010000141.1 GCA_034717215.1 Caldisericota bacterium | reverse complement strand
GCATCAATATCCTTATTTTCTAATAAAACTCGATAATCTTTTTCAGCAATCGGTATTTCTAATTGGGATGCCACTTCCCTGGCGCTCTCTTCAAATATATCAGCAACTGCTAATACTTTTGTCCCGGTAATCTGATACTTCAAATTACGGGCATGCAATCTTCCAATTCTACCCACACCGATCACACCAATATTAACTTTTTCCATAACTTATATTTCCTTTCTTGTTATTTTTTAAAATGAAATCATTATATTTTATCAAAAACAAATTTATTTATATTGTCGATGAATCAATATATACTTTTTTGCTAATTTTCCAATTTCTTCTGCCTTTTCTTTAGAAAGATGTAATTTCTCCAATAATTCTTTAGTTTCTTCATCTTTATTTAAAGTAGAATCAATTAATGCTAAATCCGCACCTTGTACTAATTTTTTCAAACCTAGACAGATTCCAGTGTCCCCACTAATAGCTACTGATTCTCCTTTATATATAAATCTATAACCAACCGCTGGATCGGGATGCAAAATTCGATTAACCCCCACAGCTGCATAATGTCTCATCTGATATATTTTTACTTTTAAATCTTCTATTTTAACTTCATCCCCACCTTTTACTTTATGTGTTTGAATTTTAAAAGAAATATCATTATAATTTTCTTTAAATGCAAAAATAATCTGTTGAGCTTCCTTACATCCTTTTGGAAAATATATATTAATTGGACATTCTCTTTCAACTATTCGAAAATACCCTAACAGGGCATACAATCCAGCTATATGGTCACAATGTCCATGAGTTAAGAATATTCCTTTTATTTTTCTAAGATCAATTTTTTCACACAATAAATCTCTTAAGGTACCATCTCCTGTATCAATAATAAAGTAATCTTCTTCCACGGAAATCATTATCTGAGTGGCAATACCTGCTTGAGAATAAAGAACAGTTGTATTCATATTTCTCTCTTTAAGATAAAATTTAACTTTCTCGAATTACAATAATATCCTCAGGTGATAAATAAAAAGTCACTTCTTCTCCAACTTTAAAGTTGTATTTAGCATCGCTATTGGTTCGAACTTCCCAATTACCCACTTTAATTTTATAATCAATAATGTTTCCTAAATAAGAAGATTGAATAATCTTTCCTTTAAAAATATTTACCGTATTTTTATCGCTTTTATTTTCATCTTGAATAAATTTAATCACATTCATCCTCATAGCAACCGAAACCTTTTGTCCTATATCAAAACTATTATTAAAACCATGGATAACCAGGCCATCATCGGTTTTTACAATAACCTTTTTCTTCTCTTCAGCAAACGAATCAATACTGCCGCTAATAAAGCTGGTAACAGCAATAAACCCTGCCACAAATTTATTCTTTGGATTAGAATAAATTTCTTTTGGCGAACCAGATTGGACTATCTTGCCTTTGTCAAGAATTACAATCTTATCAGAAATCACTAATGCCTCTGCCTGATCATGGGTTACATAAACCGCAGTAATCCCAAGTTTTTTCTGTAACTCAGTAAATTCAAAACGCATCTCTTCCCTTAACTGTGCATCTAAATTGCTTAATGGTTCATCAAGCAGCATTATCTCTGGTTCAAATACCAGCGCCCGCGCCATAGCAATACGCTGCTGCTGCCCGCCGCTCATTTGTCGGGGGTACCTATTTTCGTAACCTTCTAATTGCACCATACCCAATACTTTCTTTATTTTTTTAGTTATTTCATCTTTGGGTACTTTTCTGATTTGCAAACCAAAAGCTAAATTACCATAAACAGTCATGTGGGGCCAAAGAGCGTAATTTTGAAAAACCATTCCAATACCCCTCTTTTCAGGTGGAAAAGGGGTAATATTTCTATCATCTAAACATATCTCTCCTCTATCAGGATTCTCAAAACCGGCAATGCATCGAAGTGTAGTCGTTTTACCACATCCGCTGGGACCCAAAAGGCTTAAAACCTTACCCTCTGTTGCCTCAAAACTAACCTCTTGAACAGCTTTTACCTTTCCGAAATTTTTATTTAAATTTTTTACTTTAAGAATTGCCATAAAATAAATTACCTCCGAGTAATATCTGATTATTTTTAATCTTAAATTTATCCTCCCATTCCTCCTAAATGTTCAGCTTTGAGGAATTTTTGAATCACTATCATAAAAAGAATTGAAGGAATCAATAATAATATAGCAGTTACTGATGCAAACTGAATATTAGACCCGCTCGCTGAATAAAGGGTCATCGGAAGAGTTGTTACAAAAGGTAACCCTACAAAAAATGTGCCGGTAAATTCATCCATTGAAGTAAGGAATACAAATACCGCACTGGCTATAAGCCCGGGAGCCGAAATAGGCAAAGTTACTTTTAAAAATGCCCTAAACCTTGAAGCACCTACACTTCGGGCAGCTTCCTCTAACTCCGGAGGGATCGAACTAAAAGTACTTGTAGTAATCCAAACTGCATAAACCAAGCTGACAACCAGGTGTACTAAAATTACTCCAAATACGGTTCCGGTTAATCCTATTTTGGTAAACATCAACATTAGATTAACAAATACCGGCTGTTGAGGGAATGCCCGAGGCAACAAAAATAATATTAATATAATACCCTTTAAAAGAGCAGGTATCTTAAGTTTTGCCAATGCATAACCTGCCGGAATGGCAATTGCCATGGTTATGATAACTACAATAATGGCGATGCCTAAACTTAACAAAAAAGCTGGTACTACATTTACTGCCCCCAGGGTTAAACTTTTAGTAATTCCTAAAGCTTGAAACCAGTAATCAAATCCTATTTTTTGAGGAAGCGTATGAGGCCAATACCATCTTAATGCCACAGACCAAATCCCCAGACTCAATAAGGGAGCAAATAGGAAAAATATAAATACCGAAAATATAATTATTTCAATAGTTTTTCTAAAACCACTCTTATGCATTAACAACCTCCATCAATCATAAAGACCTTTTTTCATCATACTTCGTACATAGTAAATTGCTAATAAACTAACCATAATATATGAAAAAACTCCTAATGCATTTGCTACTCCATAATCACCAAAATAATTTACACGATGAGCAATATCTACAGTTACAGTAACCGGGGACTTCCCTCCAATAAGCATATAAGGAAAACTAAAACATCCCACCAGAGAACAAAAAACTAAAGTTACCGCAATAAGAATAGTGGGTTTATTCATAGGAATAAGAATCTTGGTGATAATCTGTGGTAATTTTGCTCCTACGCTTTTTGCTGCTTCTATATAAGAATCGTCAATCATCTGAAAACCCCCGCAGATAATTAATATCATAAAAGGTGCTTGTTTCCATACAAAACCAAAGGTTAAGCCAACCCAATTAAAAAACTGTAAAGGATTTTCAATATCAATCATATTTAGCTTTGCTAAAAGAAGATTCAGTATTCCATGGGGAGCCAAAAAACTTCTCATCATCTGGGCAATTACTACAAAAGGAAGAAAAATTGGTAACCTATATAAAATCCCAACACTATTAGCTAACCATCCTTTAGATAACCTCAAATATACTGCTACAAGAATACTTAAAACTGTAGCAATAAAAGTACTAAGTGCAGTTACTCCTAAAGTAAATAAAATATCATACCGATATAAACGAAGCGTTTTCTCATAATTTGCTAAACTTAAAACCCCCTCTTTACTGATAAAACTTTTCCAAAATGAAGCGAGGAAAGGGTATAAATATAATAATAAAATTACCATTACTGCAGGAAATACCAATATATAAGGAAGAATATTGGCATAAGAGCGGGGTCTTTCGACCCCAGCTCCTATTCCACTCTTTCCAACAGCCAATTCATTCTTTAAATTGTTAGTCATTTGATTTCTCCTAAATTGGTTGTATCCTATTCACAAGCTTCTAACATAGCATCAAAATAATCGCCAAGCGGGAAGGCTAATCCATATTTGGATAACATTTCTGGAGTTACATCTTGATATATTACATCGAAGGTTTCTTTGGGAACAAAATCCTTAATGTAACTTCCGTCAATCCCCGGATACCAGTTGAATCTCTTTACAATTTCCTCGGCCTGTACTGCTGGCGAAGTAACGAATTCAACAAATTTTTTCGCTTCTTCAGGATGAGGTGAATTTTTAGGAATTACGAAATACATAGGTTGTCCGGGCATACCTGGTTTAGGAAGAAGAATGCGGGTAGCAGGGTCTAATTTGCCTTCTGCCATCCAGCTTAAGAACATGTCAACCCATACTGGTCCCATCAAAATTTCACCTCTATTAAGTGCATCGAGGGTAGCTACATTTCCACCGGTTAAAGTAACATTCTTGTTAAATTCTTTTAGCTCTTTGATTGGTTCTTCCCAAGTGGCAATTTCGGCTTCATCAAAAGGCCCGGTAACTGCATATTTTTCATACTTACCTGTTTTCCAATAAATCCAACCACAGGTAAATGCTACTCCAGACATACCACCTTTTATTCCGTTATAACCAAATTTCCCTGGATTTTCTTCAGTCCATTTGACTATTTCTTCATAAGTTTTGGGTGGGTCTTTCACATATTTTGAGTTATAAGCAATAACTGTCTGACTATGGAACATGGGCATACAATAACCTTCTACATCAACACCGAGAGATTTTTTAGCAAATGGTGAAGTAATATATTGCCAGGTATCTATATCTTTTGCGTATTTGAGAAGAAGGTCTTCCTCTATTGCCCATTTTAAGAAAATTTGATGTACCATTGCTACATCTATATCGCCTTCTTCTTTATCCTTATCTGCGTTAATTTTTTCAAAAATCCTACGGGAACCTGCATTTCCAGGACCAACATGAACTGTCATTACGTTTACATCAGGAAATTTTTCGCTAAATTGAGGGCCAATTACATATTGACCAAGAGCAAGCATATTTATGTCTCCGGCAGTCATATATACTAATTTTGTGTCCGCTGCAAAAGCACCTAAAGAAAATATGCATACCATTAAAAGAATTATCCAAAATTTCGTAAGTTTCGTAAACACAATTTTTACCTCCTAAAAAATTTTCAAATTTTGAAAAACATTCGAGAAAAATTTTCTTCTTATGTCTCACCTCCTCTTGTTAGTTCCCTGTTATTTGAATTACAGTCTCTTTTTTTCAGGGCATGTTCACAGGGAGTGTTTTGATTTTTCAAGAAGCTAATTTTAGTAATTTTGTTAGTTAAAACTGTATTAACTAATAATCTGAAAAAGTATCGTTTGGAAATTTTTAGGTATAATCTAACCGGTTATTTAATATTTACGCAAACGTTTGCACTATATTTAATTAATTTCTTTAAACTTATTTTTCATTTTAATTTAGCCAAAAATTTCTTGGCTCAGTATCCAGGCTTTTTATGTTTCAGCCTATTTGCCGATAAATTATAAGTCCAAAGAAAAAATGTAGAAAACTCAAGAAGTATTAATATAATTATGCAGTCGATTGCAGGTAATTTTATTTTATAACAAAATCATCCTTCTTGTCAAAAAATTTTTTATAATTG
>JAYELD010000140.1 GCA_034717215.1 Caldisericota bacterium | reverse complement strand
TTCGCCTTTTTCTTTATATGTTGCTGACAGCATTTTCTTAACCTTGTAAAGCTTATTCACAATGCCCTGTTTCGTTTTAGTCGTTCCAAAATAGTGTTCCTTAATAACCATTATTTCTTCCAGCATATTGCTCTGCTCTGGCAGTGGAATAGATTGCCATATACTGTACTGCTCGGTAAAAAATAGATCCGGGTTTTTGCGAGTGTCGTCCAGGACAAACATAGATAATTCCTGCTGAAATTCAGAATTTACCGCAACAAGAATTGATTCAAAATCGGTAATTTTTTCCATGGGAAGTTGCAGACGGAATAAGACAGTATTGTCTTTTTTGACTGCGGTACATCGCAATAATGTGAAACGTTTTTTCAAGCTATTACATAGAACATTCATAGAACGTATTCCATCTTTGTTTTTCAGCTGGACAATGATGCTAATCCCGCTTTGTGTCAATGCAATGACACTGCAATATCCAATATCGAGATTATTAAAAAGAACAAATTTCTTATTTCTTGCTATCCTATAGCTCAACTTTTCTTTGTTAAGAAGTGCTTCCACAAATTTTGTCGCATCATTTACGTTCACCGGGAGAATCACCTCCGCTTTGTTAATAGTATAATAAATAAAGGATTTCTTGCAAACAACAGCATTGATAAGGCTTTCTTAAGGTTTTTTGCTAAAATAAGATTATAATAGAGGTTTTTGTGATAAAAAGTTCAATTAAGCAAAAAAGTCAATGATATCCGCTTAAACACAATCTTTTCTCCCGTAAATATTGACAAATGGAAGTCAAAATGGTAGAATACATTACAGTAATTATTACAAATGTGGGGTGAAAAATGAGTGAAATTATTGAATGCGTACCAAACATAAGTGAAGGAAAAAGAAAAGAAATTGTAAAAGAAATTATTGAAAACCTAAAAAAAACAGGAGTAAAAATTCTGGATTATTCATCAGATTCTGATCACAACCGCTCGGTAATCACATTTGTTGGTAACAAGCAAAACGTGGAAAAGGGAGCGCTGCAGGTAGCAAAAGATGCGGTGAGACTGATAGATTTAAAAAATCATCAAGGCACCCACCCGCGAATGGGTGCGGTAGATGTCGTGCCGTTTATACCAGTTAAAGATGTCACAATAGACGATTGCATAGAGCTGAGTAAAAACACAGGCAAAAAAATAGCAGAAGAACTGAACATACCGGTATATCTATACGCAGACTCTGCAACAAAACCAGAGAGAAAAAAACTGCCAAACATAAGAAAAGGGGAATTCGAAGGATTTTTTGAAAAGATAAAAGACCCAAACTGGCTGCCTGATTTTGGAAAACCAGTTGTACACCCTTCGGCAGGTGTCACAGCGGTTGGCGCAAGAGAATTTCTCATCGCATACAATATAAACCTCGGGACAACAAACATGAATATAGCGAACAAAATTGCACGCTCTATCCGTGATAGCTCCGGTGGCCTTCACTACATACAAGCAAAAGGAATGAAACTAAAAGACAAAGAATGCGTACAAGTTTCGATAAATATACTGAACTATAAAAAAGCTCCCCTGTACCGCGTATTTGAAATAGTAAAAATGGAAGCAAAAAGATACGGTGTGAACGTACTAGAGAGCGAATTAATCGGCCTTCTACCGATGAACGCAGCATTAAAAAGCCTTGCGTTCTATTTGCAACTGCCGAAGCTCACAGAACAACAAATCTTAGAAACAAAAATATATGAATAGGAGGAAAACAAATGGAACAACCTATTATTCCCGATATATTAATATTCAATGCAGGGAAGCTCGTCACGATGTCTCCCGAACAATCCGAAGAAGAATCTGACTTAGAAAAAAACCTTGGCATAATAAGAAATGGCGCAGTAGCAATAAAGAATGGGAAAATTGTTGCAGTAGGGTATGAGAGCAAAATATTAAAATCCATAAAAATTGGCAAAGATACAAAACAGATAGATGCAGAAAGAAAAGTTGTAATGCCTGGCTTTGTGGATCCTCACACGCATCTTGTATTTGAAGGGACAAGAGAAAAAGAATTTCTTATGAGACAACAAGGAATACCAAATGCTCACATCCTGAAGGAAGAAAATACAGGTATCATATCAACAGTAAGATGGACAAGAAAAGCTGTATTTGAAAAGCTGCTTGAAACTTCAAAAGTACATCTTTCCGAGCTCGTCAACTGGGGAATAACGACTGTAGAAATAAAAAGCGGGTATGGGTTGAACTTAGAAGAAGAAATTAAAATCCTGAAGGTCGCAAAATACCTCAAAGAATACACATATGTCAACATAAAATCTACTGTGCTTGCCGCGCACATTATCCCTCCTGAATATCATATGCGAGATGAAAAATATGTAGACCTTGTGATAAACGACATTATCCCGATTATTGCAAAAAATGGACTTGCAGACTTTAACGACGTGTACTGCGAAAAGGGAGCGTTCACAAGAAATCAGGCAAAGCGTATTTTAAAAGCAGGGTCAAGAAATAACCTTATCCCAAAAATACATGCAGACGAAATGAGTGATGCCGGAGGCGCGGAAGTGGCAGCAGCCGTCCAGGCAATATCGGCAGATCACCTTATACACGCAAGAGATGAAGGCCTGAAAAAAATGCAAGAAGCGGGCGTCATTGCCGTACTTTTGCCTATTACAATATTCTCCTTAGGAAGCGATGTTTATGCAGATGCAAGAAAAATGATAGACATGGGGCTCACCGTGGCAATAGGCACGGATTACAACCCTGGAACATCTATGTGCACCTCGATGCCGCTAGTTATATCCTTTGCAGTGGTAAAACTGAAAATGACAATAGAAGAAGCCTTATACGCCGCTACTCTTAATGCGGCAAAAGCAATCGATATGGATAAGGAAGTGGGGAGCATCGAAGTAGGGAAAAGGGCAAATATCAATATTTTGTCCATAAGAAAGATTGAGGAGATGCCGTACAGAATCGGGGAAAATTACGTTGAAACAGTCATTTCAAATGGTGAGATATTAAAATAAGGAGGCAGCAGTGAGTGAACTTAAGAGAACTCCGCTATATGTAGTACACAAAAAATTAGGCAGCAAGTTAGTACCATTTGGCGGATGGGATATGCCTGTTCAGTACACAAGCATCACAGAAGAGCATATCAACGTGAGAGAAAACGTGGGAATATTTGATGTGTCTCATATGGGAGAGATTGAAATTCGCGGAAAAGATGCACTGCACTATACAAGCTATCTTGTAACAAATTCTGTGGAAAAAATGCATAACGGAAAAGTAAAATACACACCGATGTGCTATCCGGATGGAGGAGAAGTAGACGACCTGTTTGTCTATAAAATTAGTGATGATTTTGTCCTCCTAGTCGTCAATGCCAGCAATTACGAAAAAGATCTTGATTGGGTACTGCAAAACAAAAAAGGTTTTGATGTTGACATTCTCGGAAAAAGTTTTGAATATGGAGAAGTGGCAGTGCAAGGACCAAAAGCAGAAGAATTGCTGAGTCCATTTTTTGATGGAGAGATGCCGTTAACTGAACTGGGGTATTTTAAGTCAATGTATGGGGAACTGTTCGGAAAAAGGGTGCTCGTCTCGCACACAGGCTACACCGGAGAAAATGGATTTGAAGTTTACAGCGATAAAGACGATATTGTGTATCTCTGGAATGAAATTATCGAGAAAGGAAAAAAGTTTCACATCCTGCCAGCAGGGCTCGGAGCACGAGATACGCTGCGCTTTGAAGTGGCATACTGGCTGTACGGAAATGATATAGACAAAACAACTAATCCGCTCGAAGCAGGACAGGGATTTGCTGTAAAGTTCAAAAAGGGTGATTATATAGGAAAAGAAGCTCTAACAAAAATTAAAGAACAGGGTCTCAACCGGAAATTCACAGGCCTCTACATTGCAGGTGGAGGAATTCCAAGACACGGCATGGAAGTCCGGAAGAACAGCAAAAAAATAGGGTATATCACTTCTGGAAATTACTGTCCGTACTTAAAAAAAATTCATGCGATGGCATACATAGATTTACCATTCGCAGAAAAAGGTAGCAAAGTAGATATTGTTATAAGAGAAAAAAGAGCAGAAGCAGAAATTATAGGGCTCCCATTTCTTGAACCAAGAGCAGGAAAAAAGAAATCTACTTGACAGAACAGCAAAATCGGTTATTACGATGTGATAAATAAAATATATACAAGGAGGCATTATGAAAATATCACAATTGGCACAACGGGCTGGCACAGAAACAGCTTTTGAAGTGCTTGTAAAAGCAAAGGCATTAGAAAAACAGGGAAAAAGCATCGTCCACCTTGAAATTGGAGAGCCTGATTTTAACACACCAGAAAACATAAAACAGGCAGGAATTAAAGCAATCCAAGAGAACTTCACGCATTATTCACCCTCGCAAGGCATACTTGAATTGAGAGAAGCAGTAGCAGAACACATATCCTCCACCAGAAACATCCCTGTATCCCCAGATGAAGTGGTAATAACTCCAGGCGGAAAAGACATTATTTTCCTTACAGCACTTGCGCTGCTTAACCCCGGGGACGAAGCAATCTACCCAAACCCGGGATACCCGATCTATGAATCGGCAATAAAAATAGCAGGCGCTACTCCTGTCCCAATGGCACTTCTGGAAGAAAATGATTTTGCTTTTGATAAAGAGCAGTTTAAAAATCTCATCACTCCCAAAACACGCCTCATTGTTGTCAACTCCCCCGGTAATCCAACAGGAGGAATTCTTTCACCGGACGACCTTCAATTTATAGCAGACATTGCAATAGAAAATGACATTATGATTCTTTCCGATGAAATATACTCAAGAATTATCTATGACGGAGCATTTTACAGTATTGCGTCCATACCCGGGATGAAAGAAAGAACAATCATACTGGACGGTTTTTCAAAAACATACGCAATGACCGGATGGAGATTAGGGTACGGCGTAATGAATAAAGATGTTGCGCAAACAATAACCAAGCTCGTAACTAACTCCGATTCCTGCGTTGCTACATTTGTGCAGATGGCAGGCGTAGAAGCGCTCCGTGGCCCACAAGACGAACCAGAAAAAATGAGAAAAATATACGAAGAAAGAAGAAACATCATTATAGACGGATTGAATGAAATTCCCGGTGTCTCAGTGAAAATGCCAAAAGGTGCATTCTATGCGCTGGCAAATACCAAATCCTTCGGGAAAACTTCAAAAGAATTGGGTGATTATCTTCTTTATGAAGGAGGGGCAGCTACCCTTCCAGGGACATCTTTTGGAAAATACGGGGAAGGGTACATCAGATTTTCATATGCAACTTCAAAAGAGATTATAAAAGAAGGGTTAAAAAGAGTAAAAGAAGCATTAGCACAACTGTAAAATTTTAAATACCTAAGATAAATTCAAAAGAGGCAGGTGTATACCTGCCTCTTTGTTATCAAAAGCTTTGACTGTATGCAAAGTGGTTATTTTTGTGCCAGATACTGTGATAAAGTCAACACCCTAAAAGTAGTTTTTCATACAGGTAGATCTCCGTTTTTTCTTTAATAATTCTTGCTTTCTCATAATTAACACCTTCCATAGTCGGTAGAATATTCTGT
>JAYELD010000139.1 GCA_034717215.1 Caldisericota bacterium | reverse complement strand
AGAAGTGACGTGGCGATCTCAAGGTAAATCTTCTTTTTTTGTTTTTATAAAACAATTGTTTGTTGTTAAGAAGGAGATTGCCACACATTTCTTCGAAATGTTCGCAATGACAAGAAAAAAACGCAATGACAGGGCAGAAACAAAATAGGAGATTGCCGCGCCTTCCAAAGGAATGCTCGCAATGACAAGAAAAAAACGCAACGACGATGAAACTGTCGGCCCAAAGTAGTATATACGATGACAGGAAAAACTGTTATTTTACTTCCTAAATTCTTTTACTCATCTTTGATTCTCTCTTGCTCTAATCGTGAAGTGAATCGTGAAGTAAATCGTGAAGTAAATCGTGAAGTTTACTCGAGAACATAGTAAAGACCCCCGCCTTTACCTTTTGGAATAATTATATCCAGCACTACAAGTTTATTTATCTCGTCTAATGCTCCACGGTTTGAAAGATTAAACATTTTCCTCACATCTTTATTTGTTATCTTTCCATTCTTTTGCATAAATTCAATTATTTTCATTTGCTTTTCTGTTAGAGCTACTTGCCCATGTTGCGATATTTTTCCTTTTTCCAGAGAGAGGTGGAGAACTTTCTTTTTTACCTGTGATATGGAGAGATAAACTCCGTCCGTAAAATATTCAAGCCATTTAGTGATGTCAAGTTTGTGTTGATCAACACTTTTTAGTGCATTGTAATATGCTTTTCTATCGCTATCATAATAATCATCCAATACAAAGAATCTTTTAATGTCAAACCCTCTAAGGTAAAGAATAAGAGTTGCAAGTGCTCTTGCAGTTCTACCGTTTCCATCAACAAATGGATGTATTCTTACAAACTCATAATGAGAGATACCCGCAACAAGTACAGCATGCAGTAATTTTGACTCTTCTGAATTGAGCCATTTTAGAAACTGATTTGTAAGAGAGGGCACTTCTTTTGCACCTGGTGGCGTAAATATTACTTCTCCTGTATTCTTGTTTCCTACATATACTTTAATTTTCCTGTATTCTTTCTCCCAGGCAGGGTCATCAAGCGTGTTTTTTGTTATATCATTGTGCATTTTTAAAAGCATTTTCTCTGTGATCAGGTTCTTCTCATGATATTTTTTTATATGTTCAAGGACATCTAAGTAGTTTAGCACCTCCTGTTTTGCTTTTCTTGATGCTATTACTTTTCTTCCTTGAGCAAGCATAATTTTTTCCTCAAATGTGAGAGGGTTTCCTTCTATTGCAGTGGACGCATGTGTTGCCCTGAGAAGTGCTTCTCTTCTAAGAGATACTTCCCACTTGGGTACAAGGTAAGAATTTAAAATAATCCCCCTTGCCGCAGTAATTTCAACAAGGTTGTTTACAATTTTATTTGTATAATTAAATTTTGGTTTTAACATCTCCCGCTCCTTTATTAATTGTATAAAGTCTAATATTTAAAAAAGGTATGTCAAGAATGGCCCTCTTTGTCACTGCGAGGAACGTAACGAAGAGAAGTGACGTGGCGATCTCAAGGTAAATCTTCTTTTTTTGTTTTTATAAAACAATTGTTTGTTGTTAAGAAGGAGATTGCCACACATTTCTTCGAAATGTTCGCAATGACAGGACAGAGGCAAAAGATGAGATTGCCACAGGGCAAAAAACTGCCCTTCGCAAAGACCCGTAATGACGAAGAAGAAGTGCAAGGACGCTCTACTTTCGTCATCGCGAGGAACGTAACGAAGAGAAGTGACGTGGCGATCTCAAGGTAAATCTTCTTTTTTTGTTTTTATAAAACAATTGTTTGTTGTTAAGAAGGAGATTGCCACACATTTCTTCGAAATGTTCGCAATGACAGGACAGAGGCAAAAGATGAGATTGCCACAGGGCAAAAAACTGCCCTTCGCAAAGACCCGTAATGACGAAGAAGAAGTGCAAGGACGCTCTACTTTCGTCATCGCGAGGAACGTAACGAAGAGAAGTGACGTGGCGATCTCAAGGTAAATCTTCTTTTTTTTGTTTTCCTAAAACAATTGTTTGTTGTTAAGGAGGAGATTGCCACACATTCGGCTCGCAAAGACCCATGATGACGAAGAAGAGGCAAAAGATGAGATTCCGGATCAAGCCCGGAATGACCCGTTTTTTTGTCACCCTTGAGCGTTTTTTTGCGAAGGGTCTCTGTTTATTTGAGGGGGGTGGAAAACACCCCTCAATGTTTCCCCAGAAAAAGCAGAGATATAAAAACAAAGACGAGATTCTGAGACAAGCCAGGAATGATAAGATAAAAAAGCGTGCACAATAAAAAATTTAATAGACAAACAAAAAAATATTCTCACTCCGTTTGGAGACTTCTGTTAATTTCTCTGTGAATCCTGATTTGGAGAAAAATCCAAAATAGCGATGCTCTGCCTTAGAAAATTTATTTGCTTTTCTTTTTGAATCATTTAATACATTCATTCCCAGTTTCTTTTTTCTCCATTTGCACTCAAAAAACATAAACTCATTTTTGCTATTATAAGCAACAACATCAATTTCATCACTGCTGTCCCACCACCGTCCAATTCTCTCAGCTTTAAATGGGAGCTTATTTTCTCTATTCAATTCTTTAATCTTCTGTACACATATGTCTTCAAAAATAAATCCTGTAAAGCTATCAAGGTCGGGTTTTATTTTTTCTTCCCATACATAATTGACATCACCTTCCTCAAGGTAGCTAACATTTGGATAAACGTATCTGAACCAAAACCTGAAAAATGGATCATTTAAAATATAAATACCTTTCCGTGACTTATGGGGTTTTTCCTTGGTGATGGGTAATTCTCTTCTTACAATGCGCAATTCACGTAGTACTGCAATATATTTGTTAACTTTGTAACTGGGCTTTATTCCTGTATCTTGAACAATCTCATTTAATTTTGTTTTCCCAGAGGCTATTGCTTTCAATATCGAAAAATAAAGAGAGGGCTCACGAAGCTCTTCCATAAGAAGAAATCTTGGTTCATTATAAAGAAAAGCATTTTTGTTTAGAATTTCTGTTTTTACATTTTCTGCTAATGCATTTTTATCGGTAATCTTTTGAAGATACGCAGGTGTACCACCTGCTACAGCATATGCATATACCCGCTCCTCCTTTGAATATTGTGGAAAGAAATATTTAAGTTCTTTAAAAGGTAAGGGCTGGAGGAAAATTTGAGCTGTCCTTCGTCCAAACAGAGGACTTCTGCTACTCAATATTTCTTTTTCCATAAAACTCAGATAAGAACCACAAAGCACAAGAGAAATATGCTTTTCCTTTGATTTCTCATCCCAAACTTTTTGTAGAATGGAAGGGAGAGCAGGATTACTGACACAAAGGTATGGAAATTCATCTATAATGATATGGACCTCGCTTGCCAAATGTTCAAAAACATATCTCAACAAAGACTCCCAGGAAATAAAAGGCTGCGTTTGCAAAAAGGAATCGCCTGAAATGTGGTATATTTTTTCAGTAAACTGCCTTAACTGTTCTTGTTCAGAAGAAAGATCTGCCGAAAAGAAAAGATGTTTTTTTCCCTTTGCGGATTGCCTGAGTAGCTCAGTTTTTCCTATTCTGCGCCTACCATAGAGAATAATCAACTGAGCATCCTTTTTTTGGAATAACTTTTCCAAAAGATTAAGCTCTTCTTTTCTATCTACAAACATCATTGCACCTCCAGCTATTTGTATACTTTAAAGTATTATACTCTAAAGTATACTATTTTGCAATAAGAGAAGGGAATAAATGTAGAGATTGCCGCGGACTTCTACGAAGTCCTCGCAAAGACCCGTAGTGCCAAGGAAAAGAGCGCAGTGATAAAGAAAAGGAACTCAATGATGCTCTTTTTGTTCTTGCGCAATCTATTAAAGCATCACCCATGGTACAGCAAAAATATTTGAAGAAAGTCTATAAACTTTGTCTCCATTGTATATTACTATTCCTCCTACCGCATTGGGGTTTGCACTGAGAAAATAAAGTATGTTCCGAATATCACTGTAATTAACCTTGTTACTGCATTTTACCTCTACTGGCAAAATTTTTCTTCCATATTCTAAAACAAAATCGATCTCTTTTTCTTTTTCTCCTCTTGTTCTCCAGAAGTAAATTCTCATTTTCCAGATATCTGCAAGTGTAAGAAGATTTGCTAAAATCATACTTTCAAACAAATGGCCTTTGAATTTTTCATCTATTGCGCTTGAGTTTCTATAACCTACCAGGTGTGTTGCTATTCCCGTGTCGATAAAATATCCTTTAGGTGTTTTAGTAATGCTCTTTGATTTAATTTTTGTAAATGGCCTGAGTCTAACAAATAAGTGAGATGCTTCCAGCAGATTTATGTATCTATGTACTGTTGGCTGACTTATTCCCGTATCTCTTGATATGCCTGTTTGTTCAACGATGGAACCTGTTCTTAAAGCAAGCAATTCCATCACATTTCTAAAATCTCCCAGCGAGGCTATGTTTGATAAATCTCTTAAATCCCTTTCAAGATATGTTTTTACATACCCGTTCCACCACATTGAAATTTCTTCCGGATTTTTTAATTTTAATACAGGCGGCAAGAATCCTTTGAATAGCATTTGCGTAGTGGATAATTTTTTTTTCTACTGGGTATTCTCCTTTAAACATATTTAAAAGCCAGTAAGGTGTCTCTTTTCTTTTTGACTCGGAAAAAGTAAATGGATAAAGTGTGAAGTATGTTGCCCGCCCCGCTAAAGTTTCGGAAATATTTTTTAACAACAGGAAGTTGGCTGATCCTGAGAGTATAAAGTGCCTGCCTTTTTCGTTATCTACTATTTGTTTGGTTGCGGACAAAACTTTTGGAACTCGTTGTGCTTCATCTATAATGATATTTTTCCCGGAGGAGAGTATTGGCGAGGGATCTTTTTCTGCCTGAGTAAGTGTGTCAAGATCATCCATACTGAAGTATTTATAATTATTGAAGGGCAATTCATTTCTTAATAAAGTTGTTTTTCCTGTTTGCCGTGCACCTGTAAGGATTAATACTTTTGATACATTTAGAGCTTTTCGCATTTTTGCTGCAGCCCATCTCTTTTTATATATTTTATTTACCATATTATTCACCTCCTGAATAGAATCTATTCATATCTTGAATAAATTATAGCATTATCTTGAAAAATTTAAAGGCAAACTGTAAGTACTTTTTTATGTATTTTTAAAACCATTGTAATTGTTGTGCTTTATGCAAATCGTTAATGTCAGAGATTATTTTTAAGTAAAGGAACACATTCCCCTCAAGACTCCTTTTTAAAAGCAAAAACATATAAAGAGAAAAGAGTATAAAAAAATGGAAAAGTATAAAAGCAAAAAAGGTAAAAGAGGGGATTCTTCTGTCGCTACGCTCCATCCAGAATGACTCTCTCTGTCACTGCGCTCTTTTCCTTGGCACGCATTACGCCAAGTTGACTAACGGGAGCGTGGCAGTCCCATAGTAATATTACTTTAAATTTTGTTTTTATAAAACAATTGTTTGTTGTTAAGGAGGAGGTTGCCACACCTTCGGCTCGCAAAGACCCATGATGACGAAGAAGAAGTGCAAGGACAAAGAAAAGGCAAAAGAGTCTGCAATAAAAAATGGCAGTTCAATGGTGAGGGAGGAACATAAAATTACTCTAAGGCCCGAGTTATCAAGGAAACAACGTCTGGTTTTGCTAAAGCTTTTTTGATCTCTTTCAAAGGAATAGAAAGGAAGGCATCCA
>JAYELD010000138.1 GCA_034717215.1 Caldisericota bacterium | reverse complement strand
TTTTCAGAAGAATTCAGACAAGAAAACATAATTATAAAAGCTTTTTGCCAATTCCTAGAAAAAGAAATAAGAAAAAATGCAACAAGAGAAATTTACATAAAAGGCATTGCCAACCTTCTTTCCGCAAGAATTACACTAGCAGAAAAAAAGGTGGAGTTTCTTCTGAAAATACTTGAAGAAAAAAGATTAATAGAAGATATTATTGAGGATGTTCCATTAAAAGATAATCTTGGTTACCTCATCGGAAAGGAAAACAAATTACCCCAATTATGGGATTGCAGCCTTATTACGGTAAAATACACAATAAAAGAAATGGAGGGTATGCTTGCTTTAATCGGCCCTACTCGAATGGATTACATTAAAGGTATCTATGTGTTAGAACAAATAGCCGATAACCTGGAAGAGTTTGCTAACAAAATTATGCCATAATGCGCGTAGCAATATATACCTTAGGCTGTAAAACAAATCAGTATGAAACAGAGTTAATTAGAGAATCATTCGAAAGCCATGGCGACACAGTTGTTTCATTCCATAACAAAGCAGATTTATATATTATCAATTCCTGTGTGGTAACAAGTAAAGCAGAGGCAGAAACGAGAAAAGCAGTACACCGTGCAAAAAGAACAAATCCAAATGCAAAAATCATCATAACAAGTTGCTTTGCAAAGCTTCATCCCGATTTTAAAGAAAACAATATCTTTTTATACTCAGGAGAACGTAAAAAGATAGCTGATTTCCACTACAATAATACTTATTCTCCAGTATCACTTCAAGAAGAATCAATAAAAAGATTTTCAGGACATACACGAGCCACAATCAAAATAGAAGAAGGATGCAATAACTTCTGCACATACTGCATTGTGCCGTTTGTAAGAGGTAGCGAGATAAAAAGCAGAACAAGAAAAGCCATATCAAAAGAAATGCAAGAACTTTCAAAAGCAGGATACAAAGAAATTGTACTTTCTGGCACTGAAATCGGCAAATATGGAGAAAACATTGGAACATCTTTGGCTTCACTTCTAAAAACACTAAAAACGATAGAGAGAATTGAAAGAATAAGAATTAGTTCTATATATCCTACAGCCATAACAGATGATCTTATAAAGGAATTAACTCCGCCTGTAACACCCCACCTTCACATTTCCCTTCAATCCGGAGATAACGAAGTGCTAAAAAGAATGAATAGAAATTACACAACAGAAGAATACCTAAACATTATAGAGAAGCTAAGAAAAAAAGATCCAAACTTTTCTATCACTACCGACATTATCGTAGGCTTCCCGGGAGAAACAGACAATGCATTTTTAAACTCAGTATCAATTGTAAGGAAAGCACATTTTTCTAAAGTACATATATTCAGATATTCAAAAAGACCTTTCACTCCTGCTTATTTTATGAAAGAAACTGTCTCAGAATCACTAAAAAAAACGCGCGCAGAAAGACTACTGCATGCAGTAAATATAGAAAGAATCGCATTTAAAAATAGATTTCTAAACAAAACGGTTAAAGTACTTGTCGAAGAAAAAGATGGAGTGTATTACACTGGGTTTACACCTTACTATATTAAAACAAAATTTATAGGTACAAATATAGAATTAGGAAGTATTGTTCCCGTTTTAGTTGAAAAAGTAGACGCCAATTACCTCTATGGGAGAATCCTATAGATAAACTTTTTTATGCCTTGAAACATATGCCGGGCCCTGTTCTATCATCTCCTCAATGCATTTTTCTCGTTTTCTTTTTCCGCGCAATTCAATAAGAAACTTTAAAGCAACAGGAAAAATTTTCACCAACCGATTAGGCCTTAAATAAAAAGAAATATACGCCTTCTTCAGCAAATATTGCAATTCATAGAATTTAAGATATTTTGTTTTTAGCACAGCATGTGCACCATCGTAATATTTCCAGTTCTTATGTATTAGCAAATTTTCTCTTTCAGCGTCTGCATATAGTCGTGTTCCGGGAAAAGGCGTAAGAATAGAGAATTGTACATTTTTTGGATTAAGAACTTTTGCAAACCGTACTGTATTTAAAATCATTTCTTTTGTCTCCTCTAAACCTCCTATGATAAAGCTTCCCCAGGTTGCTATTCCGCATTTTCTAAGAAGCTTTACTGCTTTTACAGAATCATCAGAGAAAATTCTCTTGTTATAAGCATCAAGGATTTTCTTACTTACACTTTCTATGCCTAAAAATATCATTTTGCATCCGGATCTTGCCATCCATTTCACCATCTCTTCATTCCTTAAAACTTCGTCTACTCTGGAAAATGCCCACCAGAATACATTCAATTTTCTTTTTAATATTTCTTTGGATATTTTTATAACCCTTTCAGGATTTAGTGTAAAATTATCATCAATGAATGCAAATGCATTGTATCCATATTTTTTCATTACTTCTTCAACTTCATCCACTACATTTTTGGGACTCCTCGTTCGCCATAATAACCCAAAGAATTGGGAAGACGAACAAAAATAACAGTTGAACGGACATCCTCGCGTTGTCAAAACATTTGTTATTGGACGTCCAAAGAAACGTGTAATTTTGTACTTATCCATAGGAAGTAAATCTCGTGCAGGAAAAGGTAGCGTTTCTAAATCTTTTATAGAAGGTGCAGAAGGCGTACGAGTAAATTTTCCATTTTTTATAAAAGAAATACCATTTACTTTTGTAAAATCAGAATTATTTGCAAGCGCATCAACAAGATTTAGCGTAACATATTCTCCTTCACCTCTTGCAACATAATCTACCATGCCCATATTTAATGTCTCCCTGTCAAAAAATGCAACATGCGGGCCACCCATAATTATTTTGCAGCCATAATATTTCTTAATTTGTTTTGCAATTTTCATTGCTACCGGATATCGATTTGTGTCACAGGATATGCCTACAAGACCCCAATCCTTTTCAGAAAGTAATTCCCAAAGATTATCTTCTACATTAAGATCAATAATTTTTACAGTATGCCCATTTTCTCTCAACACTGCAGCAATATAGGCAAGCCCCAGAGGAGGGAGTTTTATATCAATTGCATCATACACCCCCTGTGCAGGAGGATTTATAAGTAAAACATCCATATTATCATCTCTTAGAATAATTATAGCATCAATTCAAAAACTTTAAATAGTTTAAGAAAGTTTTATGATTAAAACTCCTGTTTTCTACATAAAATATTTACTTGACACTCTGCTAAAACACATGTATTACTTCACCTATAGCTTTAATAATTCTCATATTAAATTAATCAAAAATATTGACACAATTAATTGATTCTATACAATACACATATGATCAAAAAAGAGCAGCTTGCTAATTCCAGATATCAATTATTACTTTATACGATGGGACATTTCACTGTAGATTGGTACTCGGGAATGCTAAAACCACTACTTCCCTTAATAATGACACAATTTGCACTCTCTCAAGGCAAAGTCGCAATGATCCCATCAATCCTTGGTGTGATTGTTGCATTCACACAACCCTTAGGTGCATTGCTTGGAGTACATTTTAAAGAAAAGAGAATGCAGATAATAAGCATTCTTCTTGCATCAATATTTACCCCTCTCATAGGAATCGCAAAAACCATTCCACTACTCTTTGTATTCCTGACTATTGGAAAGATTGGAAACTCATTTTTTCATCCTAATGGAGCTTCTTCGGTGGGAAAAATTGCTTTTAAGCGTAGTCACACGGCAATGTCACTGTTTTCAATAGGTGGAGCATTAGGATCAGCTGCTGCGCCCATAATGACGATTTGGTATGTTAAAAAATATGGAATTTATTCAATGCCAGCCCTTGCTAGTTTTGGTATAATTGTTGCCATTATCTCATTTCTATTTATTAAAAAACTAAAAAAAGTCCAACCGATATACCTCAAGCAAAAAACCTGGGTCTAAGAGAATCTCTAACAATTCCTGGAGTAAAAAATCTTGCACTAGTAATAACGCTACGAACCATCACTATTATGGGCATCTCAACGATGATACCACTATATGTGCGACAGCTTGGATATGATATTATATGGGGAAGCTATTTTCTCACAGCAGCAGCATTCTGCGGTATATTTGGCAATTATATAGGAGCCGTATTTGCAGATAGAACCAGTCCTAAGTTAATAAATATACTTTCAACAGCTATTGCGCCAATACCTGGTATAATAATGCTTTTAACAGATAACATCTATGCAACGCTTGTGCTGTACTCAACCATGGTATTTGTTCTGTTTTTTACAATGGGGACAAATATATCTTACATGCAAGAACTTCTTCCTAATCGAAGAAATATAGCTTCCAGCTTAAGTATGGGAATATCGTGGGGAAGTGCAAGTCTAATTCTTATAGGATTAAGCTACCTAATCGATATTATAGGATTGCACACAGCAATGTTTATTTCCTTAGCCGCCTTACCTATTGCTACTGTAGTATCTTTTAAATTAGTAGATGCACATTAGAAGAAAAGTTGCTAGTTAACAAATATTCCTTCCTTTTTGTACTTTGCAATTAATTTTCCTTTTCTAAACACAAGTCTGCCAGGCCTTATTCTTAATGCCTCCGACTCGTTCTTTGCGAATATAATATTAAAATCGGCTGTATTCCCAATTTTTATCCCATAATCGTCAAGTCTCATGATCTTTGCCGAATTAAATGTTATCATATCGTAAATAATTTTTGCACCACTGGTAGAATTATATTGAGCTTGATAAGCCATAAGCAAACCATAATCAAGAGGATCCCCAGTGCCATATAGATGGAAGCCATCACATATTGTATCCTGAGCAGTTGCAACATTTACACCTGCTTCTACAAGCTCCCTCACCCTTGTAAGACCTCTCGTCCTAGGTTCAGGGTCAACTCCCATAATAGCTAAAACTTGTGGATTAACACAAACATTAAAATCAGCTAATTTTAACAACTCAATAACTTTTGCGGCATGAGCATCATCCTGATAAGCAAGAGAAGTGCAATGTCCCCCGGTTACTCTCCCTTTGTAGCCTTCTTTAATGCTTTTCAGTGCGGTATATTCTAATGATTGGACACAAGGATCTTTGGTCTGGTCTATATGCATATCAATGTCTGCCCCATACTTTTTAGCAATCTCAAAAACAAGGTCGACATGTTTTCGTGATTCGCCCATCATCCATTCTGCTGCTGGCATACCACCAACAACATCTGTTCCCATATCCATAGCTTTGTACATAAGCTCTTCTGTTCCTAAATCCCTAAATATTCCTTCTTGAGCAAATGCAACAAGCTGGACATCAGCAATATCCTTTGTCACTTCTTTTGCTTTAAGGCAACCCTCAAGTGCTGTCAGACCCCCAATTGTATCAATGTCTACATGGCCTCTTATCTTTGTTGCACCAAATTTAACAGATTCTTTTATTGCTCTCTCTGCTCTTTCTTGTACATCTTCGGCAGTGTAATTCCTCTTAATATTATGCATTATTTTTATAGATTCCTCAAGAGTTTCTTCTTTACTGGATCTTCCACAAAAAGCAGTATAGGCTTTGTCAATATGAAGATGCGTGTCAACAAAAGTGGGAGTTACAAGATTTCCTTGAGCATCAAAAACTTCATCGGTATT
Source organism: Caldisericota bacterium (assembly GCA_034717215.1). Lineage (NCBI taxonomy): Bacteria > Pseudomonadati > Caldisericota > Caldisericota bacterium. The sequence continues at coordinate 145 of JAYELD010000138.1, read as the reverse complement.
AAATTTTAAATCTTTTCCAATACTAACTATTTTCCCATTAGACACCAATATATCAACAACTTCCTCCCTATTTCTGAGCTTTGCATTTTTAATTAATAAATTTTCCACACAAATACCTCCTTGATAAAAGTTTTTAATTTTATAA
>JAYELD010000137.1 GCA_034717215.1 Caldisericota bacterium | reverse complement strand
AAATGGCAGTTCAATGGTGAGGGAGGAACATAAAATTACTCTAAGGCCCGAGTTATCAAGGAAACAACGTCTGGTTTTGCTAAAGCTTTTTTGATCTCTTTCAAAGGAATAGAAAGGAAGGCATCCACAACTAAAGGATCAAAGTGTGTTCCCTTCTCTTCTTTAATAATTTTTATTGCATCTTTTATGCTGAATGCTTTTCGGTAAGGCCTATCAGTTATCAGTGCATCAAATACATCTGCAACGGCGATAATGCGTGCGTATATTGGAATTTCTTCTCCCCTTAAACCAGCTGGGTAACCTGCCCCATCCCATCTCTCGTGGTGTGCCGCTATTATCTCCGCAACCTCAGAATTCATCGGGAAAACGATGTTTTTCCCGTCTTCAGCATGCTTCTGCACAATCCTATATTCTTCTTTCGTTAATTTCCCGGGCTTTGCAAGAATTTCTTCAGGAACAGCAATTTTCCCGATGTCGTGGAGTATCGCAGCAAATAGAATCTCCCTTTGTTCGTCCATAGCAAGCTTCATTTTTTCGCTGATGAGATAAGAAAAGGATGTAACCCTTTCGGAGTGCCCTTTTGTATACGGATCCCTGGAGTTAATTGCATTAACAAGGGAAGTAATGTATTTTATAAACAGCTTCCTTATCTCCTCAAATGAAAGCGCAGACTGGTACATTGCGATAATCTCCTGCCCAAATCTTTCAAAAAACTTTTCTTCTTCTGCACTAAACATTTTCATTGTATTAAAGCGTATGCGGAAAATTGGAATCTCTTTCTTGCCAGAAAAAACTACGGCTTCTGCCCAATGCTTTTTCTCTTTTTCATTTTTTTCGGATAGCTCAAATGGAGAAGAAAGAGATACGAAGAAAGAATGTCTTTCTTTAAGGACATTTTGTATTAACCCTTTGCCTTTTTTCTTCAAAGAATGCTTTTCAATACGTTTCCCATTGAATTTAGTCAGTACAATAACATTATCTTCTCCCTTGCCAATGCCCACCTCTTCAATCTCATTTGGGTACAAATTAGAAAGAATCTCAAACGCCTTTTTAATAATCTCTTCGCATCCTTTCTTTGGATCCATCCCATGGAATAAAGAAAGAGATATCTCATTAAAACCAACTAAATCCTCTAATTTGACATAGGAAACCAAATTTGAAACGAAAGCAGAGGAAAGTTTAGACAGAGCTGTTGTTAAATAACGGTCTTCTTTGGTAAAAATCTCGCCGTCCTTAAAACTATCAAGGAAAATGGCCCCAAAATATTCGTCATTTACGATAATCGGAGCAACAAGCGTCTGCTTAATTTTTCCCGAACCTGTCTTAGAGAACCTTACCTTCAACTCTTCGGTGATATTTTTATCAGGAATCTTTTTAACAACAAAAACTTCTTTCGTAGAAGGAATAAAAGCATCTTCTTTTTTTAGAATAGTGCTTAAAAGTACATCTTTATCAAACCCAGATACTGCCACATATTTAAAATGGTCACCCTCTTTTATCGTGATAGACCCTGCATCTGCAGCTGGCACAAGACTTCGTCCGATATTAAAAATCCTCTCAAAAAATTCGCTTTCTTTCATTTGGATGTCAAGTTCTGCAAATGAAGTAATTGAACGATAAAATTTTTCTTCTGCACTTTGAGCCCTCCTGAGAAGAAGCATATTCCTGAGGTACACCAGCCCAAGTTTTGATATCGAGAAAACAATTTTCAAGTCCATTTCAGAAAAAGCGCTTTCCGAATGAAAATTATCAATAAAAAAACCGCCTATGTATTTCCCGTCCACAATAAATGGCGCTTGAATTGTCGCTTTTATCCGGCTAGTGCCTACCTCTTCTAATATTCTTTTCGTTCTTTTTTTGTATCTGCCTTTTTTTAAAATAGGATTATTAAAGATATTCGGTATTATGACAGGTTCATCGTTTTTAGTTGCAAACACTTCCTTTTCTGTTAAAACAATTTTGCTAACCAGTGATTTATCATACCCTCTTACTGCCGTGAATTTGTAGCCGTCTCCCTCCTTTAACATTACACTCCCTGCTTCCCCTTGGTCAAGAAGAGTAAGCGCTACATCGAGCAGCTTCTCGCTAAATACATCTATATCCTGGCTGATATTTATGTTCGGGAAAAACTCTATAACCCTGGAAAGCTTATCTGAAAGAATTTTGAGATCCTTCATTTCTTTATCAACAATCAGCTTGAGATCGTGAGCATGCTTTCCTGTAAGATCCAAGGTCTTCTTTAAAAGAACGATAAACCCAACAATGAAAGCAAATAGTATAAAAAAATATCCAAAATGTTGGGCAGTAAATTGTTTAAATAAAACTCCTTGATGTATCCATTCCACTGCAATGTAAATTTTACCCGGCAATAATTCTACTTGTGAGCTTTTTATAAAAATTCTCCCAAGCTTTGTGTCTATAGCGCCATCTAAATCTGCAGGATAACAATCAAATACATCTTTTACATTATTTAATAAAAGTTTGCTCTCAGTTGAACATACAACCGTCCCGGAAGGATTCAAAATAATAATATTCTCTCCCGGTTCCACAGTTTTAGCAATCTGTTCGTCAAAAAAATCCGGATTTATCAATGCTGAAATAGTTCCGTCAAATTCCCTATCTTTAAAAACAGGTTCGTGGAAGACCGCCACTACAGAACCATCAACAGTTCTTATCGGATCCGACAGCACTTCGCCATGCGTCGTTAGTGCCGTATTTATGTGTGATTCATTTGAAATATCTTTTCCAATTTCACCTTTATCCGGATATGTAAAAACCAATCTCCCATCTCTTTCTATACGCGATACGCCTAATATAAGCTCTTTATTTAAATTATAAAATTCTTTCATGTCTGCTTCCGCATTTTGAGAAAAATCTGCAATTTCTTTGTTTTTAGAAAGAAGTATCAAATCGTTCCGTATTCCATCAAATTCACCTTTAAGTGTAAAATTTATAATGGTGGTGCTCTGGGACAAATGTGAAAATTCTTCCCCAACATGCGCGTTAAAAACAAATTGAAACATAGCAAGCGCAAAGTATGAAAAAATACTGACTATAACTGCAACAATGATATAAGTTTTAATCGTTCCTTTTGCAAAACGCGCCTCGATAGGGCGCAGAATGGCTTCTTTTTTGTATTTTGCTTCAATAAATTTCATGCGCCGGAATTCAAAAAAGAGCAAAGCAAGCACAACAACTCTGCCTGAATAGTTTATCAATCTATAAATAGTGTACATATTGCTGCCCTGTATTAACCCGAAACTTCTTATAAATAAAGACAAAAACAAAGAAACTGCAAACAACAGTATAAGCACTCTCATTTTTGGCCGTCGTTCCTTAGTAAGTGTATAGATCTTGCCTATAGCAATAAACATAACGTATATCATAGATGCATAAAATAAAAGCTCTAAAGAGCTAAGATATTTACCTTTTAATGCAGGATAGAGAGCTACAATGAATATTACAACAGAGTATAGACGCGCCTTTTTGAGCATTCTTATGCCTCGGTGCACTTCCTTTTCTGTTTGTTCCACACCACGTAAAAGAGTCCAACAAGCAATCAAAATCGCTGTGTTTCCAAAAAAAAATGCTATAGGTTGATAACTAATGGATAAAAATAAAAATTCTCGCACCCCTATAGACAAACCCATAAGAATAAAAGACAAAATAACCCAAGGCAGGCCCCCTGTGTGCCTGCTTTTTTCTGAATAATTAAGCATAAAAACTGCCGCAATACCTACCGGCAGCAACCATGCCGCATAGTTAAGAAAAACTATAATATACGATATTACATTCATTGCTTATATAGTAACAGATAAAAAAATAAAAATCAAATTTACGAAAAAGAGCACAATGTAAAAGTGGTTATTTTTGTGTCAGGCACCATTTTAACTATCTTGTTCAATCGGCTTATTTTCGTCAGTGAAAAGAGCGCAGTGAAAACGCAAAAACGAGAAAAAGAGTGGAAAGACAATTAAAAAAGGCGGGGCTCTGCCTCGCCTCAAATATTTACGGATAAATTATAACAGTGGGATAAGATTAAAACTCCTTAGTCCCATTTCATATTTGGATGCACCTGCTAAGAACAGGTGAAAATTGAGCTTCAAAAAAGAGGCACATTCTAAAAGATCTTCTTCACATCCATTTTTAAGTTCCAGTTCAATTTCATTGTAAGAAACTTTCCTTTTGTTCAGCACAAAGTGCAGAAAATCCAGGGAAGCCTCAATCAAAGAGCCATTCTTCTCAAAATACAAAATATGCCTTTCGTTATCTACAATCAACACTTCTTTCAAAGGATTTCCTTTGGTAATTTCCAATATTTGCGGAAAATATTTATTCAAAAAACCAGCTTTTGTCACATCTTCGCTATTACGCAGTATTTCTTTAAACTCATCCCTTATGAATATTCCATTTTTAAGGATACCGTTTCCTTTAAGCGTTGCGATATTTTTGCCGTCCTCTTCTCTTGTCCTATATGCCATATTGCTGTAAAGAAGGTCAAATTTCTCAGTATCAAAGTAGTGGCTAATAAGATATTTTTCCTTTCCTCCCTTAATGCTCCAATTAAGAAATCCTGGAATCTGCTTAATCTTTTCGAGCATTTTTTTTGATGCAGTAAGCTTTACTTCGTATTCCTTCTTCACCATATTTATTGTTGCCCTCCTTCTTTTTTCTCTTTACTCAATTCGCCTAAATATTTCGTGCGCTTGTAAGCAGCATACACTGCCTTTTCAAGAACAGTTCTAAAAGCCCCTTTCTCTAATTCATACAGCGCTTCTGTCGTAGTGCCTCCCGGGGAAGTTACCATATCACGCAGTTCTGCTGTATGCTTATCAGAATTCATAGCAAAAAGTATAGAACCAAGTACGGTTTGATAAACAAGTTCTTTGGACACTCTTCGAGAGAATCCAAGATGAACGCCTGCACTTATCATTGCTTCAAGAAACAAAAACACAAAAGCAGGACCCGTGCCATTTAAAGCCGTAGCCATATCAACATAATTTTCATCTTTGACAAAGAGTTCTTTTCCCATTGAAGAAAAAATTTCTCTGATGTGAATTCTTTCTTCTTCACTCACTTCTTTCGTTGCAGTCCACATACTCATTCCATGCCCGACTTGGACAGGAGTATTTGGCATTACGCGCACTACCTTTTTATGCGTAAGCTCTCTTTGAATCACCTCTATTGGAATGCCGGCCATTATGGATAACACAATCTGGTAGTCTTGCAACACTTCTTTTAACTCTTTTGCAACGGTTGAAAAAATCTGTGGTTTAACGGATAGTACCACGATATCGCCAAATAATGCTGCTTCCACATTATTTTGCATCATCTTAATCCCAAATTGCCTGTTCAATTCCCTCGCTCTTGCAAGACGTGGGCCGCTGCCCACAATGTCTTCCTTTTTATAAACACCTTCCTCTATGATGCATTTAATCATAGATGAGGCCATAGTCCCTGCTCCAATAAATGATATTTTCATCCTTGTTTCCTTATTTTATAATTTTTAAAAAAGTCGCTTATCTTAAATTTTATAAGGCTAAGCTCAATTGCTCTAAACATAGCGGCAAAATCCAGCAAATAAAATTCATAAAAAGAACTGAAAGATTGTTCTTTTAAAAACATATCGTCCAATTCTTCTTCGCCTTTTTCTTTATATGTTGCTGACAGCATTTTCTTAACCTTGTAAAGCTTATTCACAATGCCCTGTTTCGTTTTAGTCGTTCCAAAATAGTGTTCCTTAATAACCATTATTTCTTCCAGCATA
>JAYELD010000136.1 GCA_034717215.1 Caldisericota bacterium | reverse complement strand
ATTTGTATTTGTTGATAGATCTAAATTACATAAAATGTATAATGTGGTTTTAGAAAAAAAACAGGCACTTTTGACAAGTGCTATACAGCAATATATACTGTTGGACGGCTTATTTAAGATTAAAGAGGCGATAAAATGAATTTAATAGAAGAGGAAGTTAAACTTATTGCAGTTGTATTACGAAAAGAGACAAGGACATATTTTTTGGCTAGACCTAATTTTTCGGTGAAGCTTTTTGATAAAGTCATTGTTGATTTGGACGGGAAACTAAAACATGCTGTTGTAAAAAGAACCTTAGTAAAAATGGATAAAAAACGATGGGATATAATAAGGGCGAAAGGTTTTACTGGAAAAATTATTCGAATTGCTGATGAAAAAGATATTGCTCATCTTGAAAAATTGGAAGAGAAAGAACAAGATGCCTTTCGTATTTGTAAGCAAAAAATAAAGGAATACAATCTCCCAATGCACCTTGTACAAACTGTTTGGGATGAAGGCGAGAAGAAATATATATTTTATTTTACAGCTGACTCCCGCATAGATTTTAGAGAACTTGTTAAAGCACTCGTTAAAACATTTAATCGGAAGATTCAATTGTGGCAGGTAGGTGCCCGTGATGCGATGCGTTTTTTAGGTGGCTGCGGGCCATGTGGGTTTCCGCTATGTTGCACTGCATTCCTTGATGAATTGGAAAGTGTCGAGCTCATTTATGCAAAAATGCAAAACCTTCCTCCAAACCCTGCTAAGATTACTGGCAGCTGCGGAAAGCTTGTATGTTGCCTAAAGTATGAGTTGGATATTTGAGATGAATAAAGAGATAATTAGATTGGGTGTTATCGGGCAATCTGAGAGGCCATGGGATCCACTACCTCGCGATATATCTGAGATAGCTTATAGGATTGGCTATCTTACAGCTAAACAAGGATGGATACTTTTTTCAGGTGGAAGAGACGGCGTAATGGAAGCATCAAGCAAAGGAGCAAAAGATGCTGGCGGAATTACTGTTGGCATTTTGCCTTCCCTGGACAAAAAAGAAGCAAATGAATATATTGATATGCCCATTACAACAGGACTTGGAATAGGCATGCGCTCTGAACTTATGACCCAGACAGTGGATTGCATAGTTATGATTGGCGGAAAGAATGGAACATTAAAAGAACTTTCCGCGGCTTATATGAATAAAAAACCCATCGTGATTATTAGAGGAAGTGGGGGTGCTGCAGACAGTATTGAGAAAATACTTTTTGAAGGCAAATATCTTGATGAAAGGAGGAATGTGGATATTTTATTTGCAGATTCTCCAAAAGAAGCAATTGAATTGCTTGTTTCTTTAGTGTCTCATAAATAGTTTTTGCAATAAGAATTTTTAGGATTGTTCGTAAACTGCTAAAATTTCTCCAAAATAGACTGTATGATAATCTCCTTTTGGATAATATTTAGGCGACATCTCGGGTGTTAGCTCGACTGGCACAATGCTGTTTTTATGAATTACTCGGCATTCATAAACAATATTACATTCTTTAATAGTCTGGCATTTTACTTTCTTTCCTGGCGATAAAGTGATATTCTTTTCCTTAAATTTGTTGTAATTTCTTCCCGATACGATACCGCAATATAAAACTGTCTTTTCCATTCCGGGGAAAGGCACATTCACTGTGAATTCATTGTATTTTTTAATGAAACTATTTGTATAGCGAGAAGGCCTGACTAACACACAAAATATAGGTTTACCCCAGATAATCCCTATTGTGCCCCATCCAATCGTCATAACATTAGATTCATTTGCATTGCCAGATAAAAGGAGTAGCCCTGGATCATCCATCATTTCTAACGTTTTTCTTAAGTAATGAGTAAAATCCAAATTTTTTACTTCCATCATTATTTCCTCCTTATATTAACGCATAGGTATTTAGATTTAAGTATTATCAGAACAAATTCCGTTAATCTCCCAATTATTAATATTCCTGATGTCAATGCTCTCAATAAACCAATCTTTTTCTTTTACTGTTTTTTTAATTGGTCTTACAAAGACAGGGAGCATTGGAAACTCAGATGGGAATTTTTTTTCTATTTTTCCTAATAAGTTTTTTGTGCTAAAATTCAAGTTTTTCAATGTCTGATGAATGTCTTTTCTTAAATTGATATTCCATATGGATAGGATGTCAAAATGTTTTTTTGCAATGGTATAACGCAAAATTTCATAAATTACCCCATTTTCTGTTTCTGCATAATCTATAATATGGCCGCTTGTACTGTTGTCGACCGTTTCAATCACTACATATCCGTTGGTAGTTCCATTATTTAGATGGTAGTAAAATGTGTAGCTTCGCCTGATGTTTTGGAATCTCCATTTGAAAAAAGACGCATCTTTAAACAGCGCGATTTTATTGTCTTGGGTTTTTTGTTTTACTATAACGGCAGCCATTTCCTTGTGTCTTGGTTTATTTGAAACTTCAATATTTCCAAACTTTCCATAGGTTATCTGATGTTTGTACAAACTCCGCCCGGTTTTGCTTATCAAAATCCAATTTATCAATCCGATTAAGTTGTATTGCCTCATGCTTGTTCTATCGGCAATTTTTGGCCACCCCATTTTTTTATAGCCTGTTCCAGATGATGTGTTTATGCTTAACCCTATAAATGTTTTGTATGGTGTTTTTTCATATTCCTCTATAGCAAACATTGTCATTGCTGTAAATAATCCCTTTTTCCGGTGATTCGGATGAACGCATATGTCTGCCGGAGACAGCATCAATATTTTATCATTTTTATTTCCAATTCTCCAGCGAGTAGCAAAAAAGCCGTTAAAACCTACAACTTTGTTTTTGTAAAGTGCAACAATGGCAAATGGTTTTTTGGTAAGAGGATTATCTTCAAATTTCCACTTTAGATATGCCAGAGCGCTGCTTTCATAGTTGGGCCATAGATATTTTTGCAAATCAGCAACCCCTGTAAAAAATTCAGAATTATATGGCACTATTTCATATTTTTTGTAACGCACAGCAGATATCCCACCTTTCTTATCTAAACATTTTTTAAATTCTATTCATTTATAATTAGATTCTTATATGTATCTTATATGTATATTTTAATCATTATCTTGTATTCTGCAATAATTTACCTGGTTTTCCTGATAGTTTTTTATAGGTTTTATCCTATAGCTAAAGATTTTTGAAAAGAAGGCGTATTAAAAAAGGTAAAAGAAATCCTTGAATCATTTATTTTTCAAATAAATATAGTGTTTGCACATAAAGAATTTCTTTGTTATATTGGTATCCTTATAAATGTTGTTTTGTTATTTTTAACTGCTATATTTTAAAATAATTTGTTTTGTTCAGAGGTATCTGCTAAAATGAATTTAATGTTAATGTATAAGGTAAAATATGATTGAAACAAAAAATTTAACAAAAGATTTTGGGAAGTTACTTGCTGTAAATAATTTAAACATCACAGTAAACTCAGGCGAGATATATGGATTTTTAGGTCCAAATGGAGCAGGGAAAACAACAACAATAAAGATGCTTACAGGGCTTTTGAAGCCAACAAAAGGTACAGCATTAATTGATGGTATTGATATCCTTAAAAATCCAATCCAGGCAAAAGGGCATATTGGATTGGTCCCGGATAGCCCTATGGTATATCAAAAACTTACTGGAAGAGAATTTCTTTATTTTGTGGCAGATATTTTTGAAGTTCATAGAGACAGTGCAAAAAAGAAGGCAAATGAAATGTTTAAAATGTTTTCGCTAGAGGATAAAGCAGATGTGATGATAGAAAATTATTCTCATGGTATGAGGCAAAAGATCGTTATCTCTGCGGCATTAATTCACGATCCATCTGTTCTTATTTTTGATGAACCGACAGTAGGATTAGATCCCGCCAGTGCCAAACTTGTAAAAGATCTTCTTCGCGCACTTGCTGAGAAGGGCAAAACGATTTTTATGTCCACTCATATCCTTGAAATTGCTGAAAGAATGTGTGATAGGATTGGCATTATTAATCAAGGGGAACTTATTGTAGAAGGCACTATTCAAGAGCTCCGGGAAAAAGCAAAAGATAAAACTGCAAATCTTGAAGACCTGTTTCTTGAACTTACGGGTGGAGAAGATACGAAAGATCTGATTAAGTTTTTAGGGTATTAATATGAAGAATGTTTTAATTTTACTAAGGACAAACTTTCGTACTTCATATAATTCTCTTGCTAAAAATAAAAAACTTCGCCCAATTTTTGCAATAGGTATTGGATTGGCTGGAGTGGTTGCTTTTTACTTTCTTTTAAAGCTCTCGCGATTCCTGTACAATTTAAAAATCCCTTTGGTCGATATCTCACTTGCCCCGCTTGTTTTAAACATTGTAATGCTTGTCGCTTTTATATATCTTTTATTGGGTAGTTTTTCTATCATGCTCAGTACGCTTTATTTTTCATCAGACACAATGCTTCTTCTTTCTCTTCCCCTTAAGGAAAGATATGTTTTTTCAGGGCGTTTTGTGTTTACAGTGTTTGAAGAAAGTATCTGGCTCTTTTTTCTTATGTATCCATTTTTTGTAGGGTATGGTATGGTGAATCAAGCAAATATGATTTTTTATGTTGAAACACTTTTATTTGTCTTACTGTTCCCGGTTATTCCTCTTACCATTGCCGTATTTGTTATTCTACCACTTGCAAAGAAAATTCACCCCAGGAAATTACAGAATATAATCATGGTCATTAATGTGGCTTTTGGTATTTTATTTTTTGGAATTATGCAAATTGCAAATCCTGCTTATCAGATTGTAAGCAAAGATGCTTTGACAAATTTGTTTTCGCATGGTTTTTCTCTTATGCGATTTTTACCCACAAATATTGGTGTTTATCTTACTATGTCTCTTGCAGAAAGAAACATTCTAATGGGAACTTTTGTTTTTACTATTTATTTGGTTATAAGCGCAGGACTTTTCTATCTCTGTACGCTCCTTTCTTTAAATACATACAAAGAAGGTCTTGGGAAGGTTAGGACATCCCAACGCGTTAAAATCGTAAAGAGGAAGGCGGAAAAGGAGTTTAAGGGTTTTTCGTTTCTACCAATAAAGATCAGGGCTATTGCAGAAAAAGACGTAAAGATGATTATAAGGGATCAAAAGCTCTCTGTTTCAATTCTTCCAATTATAGCATACCTTGCTGTCTTTTTCTTTATCTTTATTGTTGTGTTGGGTAAAAAATCCTTAGGGAATGAATCGTTTGATTTATCTTCTTTTATGCCTTTGTTTTTCTTTGTATTTTCATCTTATATGGCATCACTACAGATTGCTCCAATGCTTTTTTATACAGAGAGCAGGAGCGTGTGGGTTCTTTTTGCATCGAAAATAACTTCACAAGAGCTGCTGTGGAGCAAATTTGTTATTCCATTTTTATTGGGAGAGGTAATGAATGCCTTATTTTTCATTCTTATGATACTTCTCAGACATCCTTCTGTTAACATGATTCTCGTTTCCGTTGCCCTTGCACTTTTCTTGCCTTTTATTTTCTCAATAATTGGTATTTCTACATCTGCGATGTTTCCTGTATTCAGGGAAGTGAAGAGCCCTAAAAAAATAATACCGGGAAAGGTTGTTTTGATTCAAACGGTTATGGGTTATGCGATGTTTGGTATTGCTTTTGGTTTTTTCTTTTTAAATAGGTTATTGATAAAAATTTGGGGTGGGACAGTTGCAGGCATTGCAATATTTATTCTTGTAGGCATTCTTTCCTTTGCTGCAGGTTTTTCTCTTATGTTTGCAGGCTCAAGAAGGCTTAAGTATGTAGAGATTCAGTAGATACTTCCATTAGCAAAAAGTATGGCCGGATAGAGGTTTTTTAGGTTGAGTCTATGCAGGGATAATTTTAAAATA
>JAYELD010000135.1 GCA_034717215.1 Caldisericota bacterium | reverse complement strand
TCCTCTTCCCATACGGAAAAGGATCGACTGTTGGGTCGTACATAATCTACAGTCTCAAGAAGAACGGTGTAGCCCCGTGCGCCATGATCAACCTCGCATCCGAGACGATCGTTGCTGTTGGCGCGATAATATCCGACATCCCGCTGGTGGATCGACTTGAGCAGGATCCGCTTGTGATCTTCAATGACGGCGATTTCGTGAAGGTGGACGGGACGATGGGGCGCGTGATCAAGATGCCAGTGCCAGTTTAGGGACTGTGGGGCGGCACAGGTTCACAATCACAAACATGGCATTCCAAAAAGATTGTAAAGACGTACAATCTGACAAAGTCAAGTTACATACTGGATGAATAAAGTCTTTCGATTCCAGATACGTATTTAGAACTTTTTGTCATTCTGAATGGGAAGTGATTGGTAATATATCCCGCGTCATCATCGTCTTTGTCAGAATATTTTAATTCTAAAACTATGTTGTTGTGATCAACGATTCTTTCAATGAAAGAATTATTTGTGGAGTCTATTTTGTAAAATTCCATATCAAAGTCGATGGTGATTCTGAATTTACGGTCTGCTGATTCGAAATACTTTCTGCTGTAACGATTGAGAAGAGTGAATTTCAACGATTTAAGATGTTCTGATAATATATCGGGGACACCTGATTTTGCGAATATGCCTTGTTGTGCTTTCAACGAGTAGTCGCTGCCAAGGTAAAACGAATCTAACGGATATTTCAGTTTACCGCCCAAAAAACCTTTCTTGATCTTTAATTCCAAAACGGGCTTTTTGATGAATCCGAATAAGTTCCCATACCAACGAATACGGACTTTCAACCGTTGACTTATGCCAATAACGTTGTCAAAATAACTTGACCAGTTGATTGTGTCAAAGTAGATATTGTTCACAAATCGCTGATGATATATTTCCGAAAAGATTGCAGGATGAAGTTTGACAATCGATTCAATTTCATATCTATTCAGTTCAGAACTTAGAAACTTTCTTTCGTATCTGAAACTTGTTGGATTTAGAATATCTGCTATCATCGTTTTCTTAACTTGTTAAATAAAATGATAAATACTATGAGTCCGCTCATAAGAGTGAAAGAGAACAGAATCCCCAGACGGAAATAAATATTTGATAACACCCTTTGAATTTTATCCAATAGGCTATTATGTGCGTCGAAGTATATAGTCCAGTAGGCTATTCCATAATGGTCTATCTCTTCTAATTTTTCACCAGTTAGTGAGATGGGTTCAAATGTCACTTCTCCCCCCCCTCGTTATGTCTACTTTGATAATAGCATCTTTCTCAGTATCGCCAAGCCCACAAGCAATATATGTTATATTGTGTTTTTCATCTTTGTGATAAAATAAAGGTAGAGACCAAGAAACACCAATATCCCCTGACATCATAAATACCTTTTTTGTTTGAGATAATCGGGTAATCTCCGGCATAACGACCGATTTAAAATTATCGATGTTTTCATAATTGGCGTGAGAATTCGTATGTGGATAAACTGTTCTTTCTAAATGCGCATTGTTTTTGCTCCAAATCAAATTATGCGAGAATATAAATACATTTTTCACCTCTTCGGATTTATTAGCATAATCTAAAACACCTTTCAGATATTCCAATTGTTTACCAACTATTTCTCCATTATTGATCTGCCCGTCCAATACGATGAATAGTTCAGAGCCATGTCTAAAATCAAAGTAAGTCTGACCAAAATGAGATTCATATAACTCACGGTTTGTTAAATCATGATTCCCAACAGCGTTGAATATTGAGATTTCTACATTTGAACATACCGGTTTGAAGTTTTCAATGTAAACAGGATTTGCAGCTCGAATGGAATCTCCTAACAAAATAAAAAATTTAGCTTCATTTTGATTTATCATATCCACATTTGCAAGAAATGATGCCGAAGGAAAAACTGAAGGAGATTGAGGTGCCCCATACACATGTCCTGCAACAAAAAAGGAATATTCTTGCGATGTGTCAGAAAGTTCCAAAACCTTTCCATTCAGTGGCGAAGTAATAGTTTCTGCCCCAAAAGCAGAAGAGCAAACGGGTGCCCATAGAAGAAACATCATTATACAGAACATGACCAATCCATAACTATTTCTCGCCATATAAAATCCCCCATACGTCCTTTTGAGTAGCATCAATTTTTTGATTATCAACTAATAAAGTCGAACCTTCTTCAATGAGATATGACGTAGTCACATTTATCATGTCAACAGAAGAAACCGCCATCGCAGATTGACCAAACTCAGACTTTTTCTGATAGATCACAAAACCGACTTCACTTGCTGATATTTTAACATTTTCGATATTTACCTGAGACCTATCTTTACTGGCTGTTGCGACATAGCAATCGTTAAATTCAATTTGGTTTACATTAACCCGGCTGTTTTCACCTACACTCACACCCTTATCCCCAGCCCCGCTGACAAAACACTTCGTAACGTCAACTGCGCTTCCAGAGAAATCCAGCCCATCGTTTCCACAATCAACAAATGATGTGTGAAATATTGAACCTTTTCCAAAATCAACATCAAGCGCATCCGAAAGGGCATGCTTAAAAAGCGAGTTTTTGATTTCAAATTCCGACCTCACAATGTTCAGCATATCATCTCCAGCTTTGTTATTGGAAAGTTTGCAGCCGTCAATTTCCACGGGGGACTCATAGAATGTGATCGCACCAGTCAATTGCCAGCCATGTTTTGAAGGTGCAGACAGGTTTTTGAAGACCACCTTTTCAAATACAGACTTCTCGCCAGCATTTAATACTGCAATTCCCTGCCCGGTGGAATCCGATGAACTGATGACAATAGGATTGTCTTCAGTACCGAAGAATTGGAGTGGAGAATACGAAAGAATTGTAGAGTTGTTCTTTAAGTCCAATTGTGTTCCTTCTCCACAGACGACCGTATAATCCGCAGGAACAATCAGACTATCATTCAATTCCCAATCACCGTGTTTTATCAATATCCTTTTGGTTGCATTGTCTACGAACAGAAAATCAAACTGTCCTACATTGGGTTTCTGCCTAATGAAGTCAGTAGCAAGGAAGTCCTCTGATAGGTGAGACCAGAGGAAAACGGTTTCATTTCGTAAGCGACTTGTTCCCAAAAGTTTGTAATTTAGTCTTAAATCTGCAATGCAGTCATTTGACCAATTGAAGCCTTCAGGGAGCATAAACTCGATTTTTTCGTACTGAACTGGTTCAGATGATATTTTCGCTTGTAAAATATTCATATTCTGTTTTGGCTCAAATATTTGTGATTCTTTGTAACTCACATTCAAAATTTCTATGGGCATTGATTGAATATCCCCTACTTCAAGTATGATGCTTCCGTTAGTGGTGTTTTGATAAAAATAAGCATGCAAGCCTTTTATAGGATTCAACACTTTTCTGATACAATTCTGATTATTATAAAAAACATCTTTTGAAAAATGATAATAGAGATAATCTTTGTAAATAATATGTATTTTTCTTTTTAGGTCAGCGTCCACCTCAATAAACAAGTCATCCATGTATGATTTTTGAGAAAGGCGTTCAAGCTCTTGATTATATCTTTCGAAGAAAACAGGGTCGGAAAACATGATGGAGAAGATATCAGGTGAACATGTGGATTGCTCACTGTTTAAGACCAGCTGTTTTTGTGAGCCCCTTAAAGTGGTTGTTGATTGTCCTGCATTTCCATCGAAGCTAATGGGCTCCAGGAGTGAAGTAACGGGATTATAATAAAACCGCAAATTATTCCACCACAATGCATGTTGTGCGCCCATTAAGTCAGTCATAGCGATATATTTTGCCAATTTGGGAACATCAAACACCTGGTGTGTTTGCAGGGTTCCATTTCTAAAAGACTCTAAAAGGTCTTTGCCTGTAATAAATTGGTTAAAAAGTGTAGAATCTGCCAGAGTTTTGTTTTTTCTGAAAACATCAATATCACTAGAATACATTGATTGAAGTCCAGTGAGATTAGTCAGAGGACATAATGGAAAATATTGTAGACAATCATCCCATAATATATCTTCATTCGTTTTTAGTATAGGACCCTCTCTATACCGATTATGCTCAACCAACCGCTTTTCAAAATGTTCTTCCAACGCATAAATTCCTTTATGCTTTCCATTTATAGTAACATCAATAAAGTCATACCGTAGTGATACAATCTCTTCCCTTTCAAGTGCCTGTTGGAATAACCATTCATTGAGATAATTTCTTGTTTTAGGCTCCTGAATAGAAAATAGTTTCATCCCCAAAAGCGTATCATCTCCCCTAACCTTTATCCGAAATGACCATTTATCACCTTTTAGGTGATCTGTCCAATCGCCTTTGAGTCTCAATCTCACATCAACAGTCTGGCCTTTGTACTGGATTTTTGCTGGTACCCAATCATCGTCTGAACCGATGAGAATGCCTTGTGCTAACGCAATTTCCCTTTTGTAAGCTAACTTTTGGAAGTCGTTATTTTTTATATCAATTGTGATTCGCTCTGGATTTGACTTGAGTCCATTGATATAATTTATTGGGATTTTATAGTTTTCGTGTAAAAGACCAGAAAGAATGAGTTGTGTATTGGCAGGAACTAAACCGACTGTTGATAATATATTTTTAGCCACCTCTTTAGCAGCAGGTGATGGGTTGTCGAGGGTGCCAAAGAAACCTCCTACCCCCATTCCAAAAATACACCCCACAATAAAAATAACAAAAATATACAGGATGACTGCTTTTTTGTTATAGAGACACCTGTAAAGGAACCGTAATACTGAGCCCAAACCACCATCATCGTCTTTTTTCAGTTGCATTCTAATATGCTCCCTGAGAATCCAAGAATGTAACTTTTACTAATTTAGAAAGCTTGCTCAGTTCGCTTCTGACCTTCTCTATTTTTTCATAGTCCTCAAAGTCGACTAAAAAAGATGCTTCTAATATTTCGTCTGTTTCATCAAATCGTTTCATATTCACGGATGAGCAATAGTTATTAAGAATTGTTACAATTTGGTTCAGGTCTATTTTGCCAGGATTAGAACTTGAAACAGTCAAATGCAAATTTTGATTTTCTTTTGGCTTGTAAACAAGTTTTTTCCTTAATATAATTATCGAAATAATCAGGAGAATGGCAACAGTTGTGACAAGTCGCTGATCTGCACCAAAACCTAAACCAATCGAAATGGTGAGAAATAAGTACGCCAATTCTTCTGGTTCCTTAATCGCCGCACGAAATCGTACAATTGATAATGCTCCGACTAACCCAAGCGAAAGTGCTAAAGATGACTTAACCACCGTGATAATCAATGTTGTAGTCGCAGCCATTATCACAAAATTCCTGGCAAACGCCCTTTTATTGGAAAGTGAGTCACCATAGTAGATATAGACTTGACCCAGTATAAATGATAAAGCCGCAGCCAATAATAAATTGACTAAGAAACCCCAGATCGGTATTTGGGCACCTTGAGTGGCTAAAAATTCTTCGAATGTTGATGTACCTGTAACTTGTACCATACCAGCACTTCTTGATGATTGGGATTAATATATGTTTCTATGCCCCGTACCCTACGGAAGCAGAAACAACCCCTCAGACGTCTTGATCATGCTTATGTCACTTCCAGCTTCCGCATGTAAAAACGCGGGCTTCTTCAGCAGAACAGTCTCGTACGTCTCCGGATCCGGCACCTGAACCGCGTCCTTCTCGATCGCGACCAGAACCGCGGTCACAACATCCTTCCGGCTGCCAAGTCTCGCGGCAGGCACGGCAGCATCAAACGAAACCCTTGAACCATCTGAAAGATCGATACCGTGAATCTATGGTGACATCCCGGCTGACGACATAGGTATTTATATCATGACGTGATAACAGAAATAACCGATTGCCTGCGTTCAATTCGCATCGGAGGGAATATTATCACGTACCTCAAGACTCACCTATCCGGTGGAAC
>JAYELD010000134.1 GCA_034717215.1 Caldisericota bacterium | reverse complement strand
GGCTTTAAGATATTAGAGGCATCCACTGCACCTTCAGCGGCTCCTGCTCCAACTATTGTATGAAACTCATCAATAAACAATATTACATTCTTCTGCGCTTTATTAAGTTCGTGTAAAATCTTCTTCATTCGATCCTCAAATTCCCCTCTATACTTGGTGCCAGCAATAATTGATGCGATATCAAGTGCAACGAGTCGTCTTCCCTTAAGCAAATATGGTACTTTTCCCGAAACAATTCTTTGGGCTAATCCTTCCACTATTGCCGTTTTGCCCACGCCAGGATCGCCGATAATAGCAGGATTATTCTTTTTCCGCCTCATAAGAATTTCAATCACTCGCTCCATCTCGTCTTCTCGACCTATCACCGTATCTAGCTTCCCTCTTTTTGCAAGAAGAGTAAGATCTCTGCTGTATTGATCAAGAATAGGCGTTTTCATTTGATTAGAGGTATAGGCCACTTTTTTATCCCAGGATATTTTCTTCTCGCCCAACAGCGAATATATTGTTTCTTCAAGCTGTGCAAAATCAATTCCAATATCCTGTAAAATTTTAACAGCGACTCCTCCACCTTCGTGAATAATTGCAAGCAAAATATGCTCTGTGTTGATATATGAATCTCCCAGATTAGCTACTTCTTTTTCGGAAATCTCTAGAACTCTTTTTGTCCTAGGAGTAAGTATCACGTCTTCTTTTTCAAAAACATCACTCTTTTTATCCTTCCTTATGAGTGATTCAATCCTCTCTATTATCTCTTGAGGGCTTGCACCAACACTAATAAGAGTGTGATATGCAACACCTTCTTCGATCTTAATAAGACCAAGCAATATATGTTCAGTACCTAAATAATCATTATTTAGGAAGTTTGCTTCTTCCTGAGCAAGCCAGATTACTTTCTGGGCCATCTCAGTTAAATTATTCCAGTTCATATCTCCATCTCCCTATTACATTTTACTCACTTTAGGTAAAATCGTCAAATGTTATATAAAAGTAAGAACAATCCTAATAAAATTTTACTTTTTTCTAATTTCTGTTAAAATAGAGTGGTTATAAATTAGGAGGCTAAATAAATGCAAAACGAAGATTATACAGCGAAAAATATCAGGGTTTTAGAGGGGCTTGAACATGTGCGAAAACGCCCCTCGATGTATATAGGCTCCACCAATGAAAGAGGACTCCATCATCTCGTATTTGAAGTAGTAGATAATAGTATCGACGAAGCAATGGCTGGACATTGCACAGAAATTAACGTCATTCTTCGCAAAGATAGTACTGTTACGGTAATCGATAATGGTAGGGGCATCCCGGTAGATATGCATCCAACCTTAGGAATTTCCGGTGTTGAAGTAGCTCTGACAAAACTAAATGCAGGTGGAAAGTTTGATGATAAAGCATATCATGTTTCTGGTGGATTGCACGGCGTAGGTGTATCGGTAGTAAATGCGCTATCAGAAAAACTTTATGTAAAAGTAGTAAGAGATAAGGTAGCATACGAACAAGAATTTGTAAGAGGCAAAGCGCAATATCCACTAAGAAAAAAAGAATTAACCACTACTGAAAAAAATGGCACGGAAATTACATTTAAACCAGATTCATTGATCTTTGAGATACTAAAATTTGAACCTTCCGTCATAAAACCAAAACTCAAAGAATTGGCATATTTAAACAGTGGATTAAAAATTACATTTACGGATGAAACAGCAGGTATCGCAGCGGACATCGCATCAAATATCGCAGCAGGCAGCACAACGGGCATCACAACGGGCATCACGGAAGTTTATCTCTCGGCAAACGGCATTAAAGATTTTATAAAAGAAATTCATAGCGAGCGACAAGTACTTCCCGAAAAAGTCATATATATGAAAAAAGAGGAAGAAAATTTCTTTTTAGAAGTTGCGTTGCAATACAACAGTGGCTTTGGAACAGATATCAAGTCCTTTGTAAACAACATTTGTACGATTGACGGGGGTACCCACGAAGCAGGTTTTAAAATGGCTCTAACGAGATTGTTAAATGTTCAAGCTAGCCAGCTAAATCTCTTAAAAAACGGGATACCTTTATCTGGTGACGATGTAAGAGAAGGACTTACGGCAATAATTAATTTAAGAATCACAAACCCACAATTCGAAGGACAAACAAAAACAAGACTCGGCAACTCAGAAGCAAAAAACCTTGTGTCTGAAACTGTAAAAGAAAAATTTACTACATACTTTGACCACAATGTTGAAGATTTAAAACAAATTATAAAAAAATCTATTATCGCTCATAATGCACGAATTGCAGCCAAAAAAGCTAGAGAGTTAGTAAGAAGGAAGAACAGCCTTGATTTCACAGGAAGACTCCCCGGTAAACTAGCCGATTGCTCTACAAATGACCCAGAAAAAGCAGAAATATACATCGTTGAAGGAGAATCTGCAGGCGGAAGTGCAAAACAGGGAAGAGACAGAGGATTTCAAGCTATACTCCCGCTCAGAGGAAAAATATTAAACGTAGAAAGAGCAACTCTAAACAATGCACTTGCTAACCAGGAAATCAAAAACCTTATAACATCCCTTGGATGTGGTATATTGGATGAGTTTGCAGCAGAAAAACTTAGATACCACAAAGTAGTCATCATGACAGATGCAGATGTAGATGGCGCTCATATAAGAACATTGTTACTTACATTCTTCTTTAGATATATGCGGCCACTGATCGATGACGGATATCTATATATTGCTCAACCGCCATTGTATAAAATAAAATCAAACAAAAAAATCTACTATGCATTTTCTGATGGGGAATTAAAAAGAATACTATCACAAATTCAAGAAAAAACAGAAATTCAACGCTACAAAGGACTTGGAGAAATGGATGCAACACAATTATGGGAAACCACAATGGATCCATCAAGGAGAGTTATATTAAGAGTAACAATAGGAGAAGCAGAAAGAGCAAATAGCCTCTTTAATATTCTCATGGGTAAAAAAGTGGAACCGAGAAAGAAATTTATAGAAGATCATGCAAAAGAAGTAGTAAATTTAGACATTTAGGAGTGAAATATGGCAGATCTATTTGGTGAAAAAGTTATAAACATTCCTGTAGAAGAAGAGATTACAAAATCTTATATTGATTATTCAATGAGCATAATTATAGGAAGAGCACTGCCAGATATTCGAGATGGCTTGAAACCGGTTCATAGAAGAATTTTATATGCAATGAAAGAAATGTCATGCATCCCTAGTAAGCCACATAAGAAAAGTGCAAGAATTGTAGGAGAAGTTTTAGGAAAATTCCACCCACACGGCGATGTTGCAGTGTATTACACATTAGTTAGAATGGCACAACCATTTTCCCTGAAACATCCACTAATAGACGGTCATGGAAATTTTGGCTCAATTGATGGAGATTCCCCTGCTGCAATGCGTTATACCGAAGTACGCCTTGATAGAATTGCAATGGAAATGTTAGAAGACCTGAACGAAAATACTGTAGATTTCATTCCAAATTTTGACAATACATTGCAAGAACCCGTCGTACTCCCAGCAAAAATACCAAACCTTTTAATTAACGGGTCTTCGGGGATTGCAGTGGGAATGGCCACAAATATCCCGCCTCACAACCTTTTAGAAATCTCAGATGCATTAATCCATATTATAGATAAGGAGATTTTAAAGGGCGATGAAATTAAGCCGGAAGAACTTTATAGTATTATAAAAGGTCCCGATTTCCCAACATCAGGAACAATTGTCGGAAGAGAAGGAATAAAGAGTTACTTTGACACAGGAAGAGGCAGCATCATAATAAGAGGAAAAGCACACATAGAGGAAAAACAAAAAGGCAAAAGATATTTTGTCATCACTGAGCTTCCCTTTGCTGTAAACAAAGCAGAACTCGTAGAAAAAATTGCTAAACTCGCAAAAATGAAGAAACTCGAGGGAATTGAGGATTTACGAGATGAATCAGACAGAGACGGTATCCGCATAGTAATAAAACTCAGCAGAGAAACCAATATCAACGTATTCGAAAACAGACTTCGCCTGCATACGCTTTTTGAAAAACATTATGGAATAATACTCATTGGAATCCTTAATAATGTGCCAAAAGTATTTACAATGAAAGAACTCTTAATGGAATTTCTCCTTTTCAGAAAAGATGTTCTTATAAGAAAAACAACTTTTGAGCTTAATAAAGCAAAAGAACATCTGGAGATTTTAGAAGGCTTAGGTAAAGCGATACAACAAATTGACGATGTCATAAAAATAATACGCGCCTCAAAAAATGCGCAAGAAGCGACAACAGGACTGGCAAAGTTACTGTCCGCCTCAGATAGACAGATAAAAGCTATCCTTGAAATGAAGCTCTCACGCCTTACTAATATGGAAATAGACAAACTTAACAATGATATTGACACCACCAAGAAAAACATTGATTCCCTAACAGAAACACTGGAAAAGAAAGAGAAACAATGGTTAATAATAAAAGAGGACCTTTTAAGAATAAAAGCAAGATACGGAACTAGTAGAAAAACAGCTATTACAGCATCTGAAGAAGAGATAGACATTGAAGATATAATAGAAAACAAAAAAATTATTATATCCGCAACACGCGACGGTTATATAAAACGTTTAGATGAAGCCACATTTAGATTACAACACAGAGGGGGCAAAGGTGTACTAGGCCAAGCTTCTAGCGAAGAAGATTATCCCAGTGATATATGTACCACATTTACAAAAAGCACGATGTTGTTCTTTACAAACACGGGAAAAGTGTATAGTTTAAAAGCATACAAAATACCAGAAAACAGAAGAGAATCAAAAGGAACACCCATACATAGACTTCTTCGGATAAAAAATGACGAAAGGATATCAGCTACCTTTTCTCTCGACGACAAATCGAATTATGAAAACTTCATCATGGTAACAAGAAAAGGCAAAATAAAAAAAGTTAAGATATCTGAATTTACAACTGTCTACGTCAATGGCAAACGTGCAATTGGACTTAAGAAAGGAGATAAATTACTGACATTGCGCCCTGTAAAAAAGGATGATGAAGTGCTTGTAATTTCTAGAAAAGGCCATGGTTTACGCTTTAATGCAAATGAAATTAGGTCAATGGGAAGAATTGCAAGAGGCGTAATAGGAATAAGATTGCAAGATGGGGACGAGGTCAAAGGAATGGAAGTCATACAGAAAGGAACAGAAATATTTCTTGTAACTAAAAAAGGCTTCGGAAAACGATTAGTTGGAAAAAAAATCAGAAAAATTAGACATGGCGGAAAAGGTGTCAAGTGTGCTAAAATAGATGAAAAAGCAGGAGAAGTTCAGGCAATACAAAATGTGACTAAAAAGAACAAAATATTTGTTGTTACAAAAAACGGGAATGTAATAAAAATAAAAGCCTCTACAGTGCCTATATTAAGCCGCACAGCAAGAGGAGTAAGGATCATGAAATTCAAAACCAAAAATGACGAAGTCGCATCCATAACTGTAAGCCAAAAATGAAAATATCCGATAAAGGCTATGCCCCTGTGAAAACAGGGGTTCTAATCGGAGTAATTTTAATAGGTTTGGTCATCCTATTATATGTCATATTTAAAATAAGGAGTGTGTTCCCTCCTATTTTTTATGGCATACTTATCGGATATTTGTTTCTTCCAATTACCAATTTCTTTTCAAAAAAAATCCCGAGATTTTTTGCCTCACTCCTTACAATAGCCTTATTTCTCTCAACGCTTATTCTTATGGGATACATACTCATTCCAAAAATAATAAAAGAAGCTAGCGAAGTTACTGCAAATCTGCCAAATATAATAAATTCGATTTCAACCTTCTTAGAAAATTTAATAAATAAACTTCCGGTCAATATACGTGGAAATCTATTAAAATCACTCTTGGGCAATGCTGATAATATATTCAGAACAAATATAGCTTTACTAGAAAAAACATTCCTCACAACACTAATGCAAAAAATA
>JAYELD010000133.1 GCA_034717215.1 Caldisericota bacterium | reverse complement strand
GGTAAATTACGAACAAGACCTTAAAGTGTACATCGGAAATATTAATGCAATAGTGCATGTGTATATGGTAAACCCGGAAACAGGAGAAAAAATAGAAAATGCATTTTCTGCATCATACAAAGGCGGATACGAGAAAAAGATACTTACGGATTTGTGGTACAACCCGGGACAGATAGCTGGAACGAACATTGACACACTTCCCATATCGTTTGACTTTGATATTAATTTAGATGTTGTCTGGACAAGCGGCAATGTCGTGTTTAAATCTGTTTCTTTCAAAAAGATCACATCCTGCAACGAATGCCCTGCTTCAATCATCATTGAAGTATTCACAAAAAAAGAAGATACTTATCCGCTATGCGAAATTGTAAATAACGCCATAACGGTTAAGCCCATTATCAAAAAGCTTTACGCGGACTACGAGATAATCCCTCCGGGCGGAACATCGCGAAAAGAACTTCTTGCAGGCCTAAAAGAACCAATTTACATAACCGCTTCTTTTAGCAATCCTACTATAAAGTGGTCAATCACATACAATAACAATCCAATCGAAAATTACGGCCTACTATTTTATGTAACAAAAATAGATACAGGCAAATTCAAAATTGAATTTAATCTCCCTCTCCCGTTTGACGAACAATACTCGCCAAATACGCTTGCCATAAGAGGAGAAGCATACAACGAAGATTATGCGGAATCCGAGGAAGCACTGGTTGAAATTTTAGCACGAAAAACAATAACGGATGCTGTGCCACCGGAAATTGAAATTACACAACCAAAGCAAAATAGCATTACGAATCAAAAAATCATTAACATTGAGGGAAAAGCAACAGATAATATAGGGATCCTAAAAGTCCTTATACACAACACAGGAATTGATATAAGTGAATTGGGCGTTTTTGCAGAACCAGTCACGTTGAAGGAAGGAGAAAACAACATTCCAATTGAGGCAATAGATATTTCTGGGAATAAAACAACTGTAGAATTAAAAATTACGCTTGATACAGTCCCACCAGAGCTCACACTTTCTGCGCAAGAAGAAACGATAGAAAAAACAGCAGAGATAAGCGGGGAAACAGAAAAAGATGCTCTTGTGACAATCAATGAGAAAAAAGTAACGGTAAATGAAGATGGTACATTTAGCCTGTCCATGCAATTAGAAATAGGTAAAAATACATTCACAGTAATAGCAACAGACACAGCGGGAAACAAAACGACAAAAAAGGCAGAAATAGTGCGCAAAGAAAAAATTGTAATAGCGCTTATTATAGACAATCCTTATATGTACATAAACGAGATCTTGACAGAAATAGACCCGGGGCGTGGCACACAACCTGTTATCATACCAGAATGGGGCAGAACCGTTGTTCCAATTCGTGCTATTGCAGAAGCTTTAGGGGCCACAGTGGAATGGGATGCAATTGAAAGAAAAGTTACTATTACATTAAACGAGCAGAAAATAGAGCTATGGATTGGCAATCCAATGGCAAAAGTCAACGAGATAGGAGAATGGATAGACGAGGATAATCATGATGTAAAACCCATTATTATAAACGATAGAACTATGCTTCCTCTCCGTTTCATAGGAGAATCTTTAGGCTGCATAGTGGAATGGGATCCAGTAAACAGGATGGTAATAATCACATATATTCATTAAACACAATAGTGCATAAATAAAAAAGAGGGAGATATCTCCCTCTTTTTTATTGCTCCTTTTCGCGAAGGAGTCTATAAAAAAAGAATGCTCCTACAAGTGTAGGAATATAAAAGGTTGCTGAACGCCACAAAAGGGTAATTTGCGCAACCTTTCCCCCGGCAATGGATCTGAAAAAAGCAGCGAATGCCCCTTCCATAACACCTATCCCTCCGGGAGATGCTCCAATGCTTGTCGTAAACTGCACTGCAATTTGCGTGAGTATAACCTCCCAAAAGGAAAAAGGCACACCTAACGCCAAAAAAGAAACGGGTGTAACAAGGAAAAAGAGACACTGTGCAACAAGCGTAAGTAAAATAGTAACAACAATAGAAAATTTATTCTGGGAGAGAAAAAAATCCAGCCCTTCTGAAAATTCGCTAATTCCTTTTTTTATTCTTTCCGCCCGGCCACTTTTATGGAGAAGTACTCTATATATCCAATTTATGATTTTCTCTGCCTTCTTTGGATAACGCATAAAGAAAAACGCAAAAAAAGAAAGGAAGAACACAAACGCCGCAAGTCCCATAAAAAAATCTTGTTTAAGTCCTGTGATAAACCCTCGCGGAGCAAAAAACAAGATAAGCGAAAAAACAAGATAAACAACAAGGGTGAGTATCATATATACAGCACTTATTGCAACAGCCCTTCCAATTGTTTGAGAAAATTTTGACAAAAAGTAAACCTGCGTGGGAGCACCGCCAGAATAAAATGGCGTGATGTTAGCGCCAAAAATAGAAGCAAGCAAAATTTTAAAACTTTTTTTGAACGACAGCTTGCTTTTCGAAAAAAGAACAATCAAAGAAAATTTTAATGCATTCACCAACCAAATAACAATCATTAAGACAAAAAGCAAAGCAACATATCTATAGTTCAGTGTAGCAAATAAAATTTTGAAATTTGTTTCTCTAAATACAAAATAGAAAATGACAATAATAGTTGGGAAAAGAAAAAGGAGGGCTTGAGAAATCTTCTTTTCAAGGTTCTCTATCCCTCCCTTTTTCTCCCCTTTTGCCATAAAAACCTACTTTTCTATTTCATCTGAAACATTAAATTGCTCTATATTTCCGCCACCTTCTTTAATAATTTTTTCTTTCTTTTCTTTATATTCTTTAGTCTTTTTTGCTACATCAGGAAAATCTTTATCAAACACAGGCGTTGAAATCGATTCCCATTGCTTTGACAGCTTATTAAGATGCTTGCCAACTTCTCCGCTCATATTTTCGGCAGTGCCATCCGTGCTGCGTACACCAGGCAGTAAAGAAATTTTGCGGAAACAGTCAGGATTATCTACAAGTAAGCACGGCATAAGCAAATTGGTTGAATATGGCTGCATTTTTTGTATTTCCTTAAAAAATGGAAGCTGCAAAGCTTCTTTCAAAGACATATCATAAATATTCCCCTGGGACAAATGTATAAATGCACAGGGCTCTATACTGCCATCTGCTGTAATATGAAAGTATCTTCTCCCCCCTGCAAGACATCCGCCAGTATAAGGACCGTCGTTCCAGAAATCGGCTACAAATAAAGACCTACTGGACCTGACAGCATGAATCCGGTCGTAAGAACGCATGCGCTGCTCTGGAGTAAGCATCATGTTTATATCAGGAGTTCTCCCAACAGGAATATATTGAAAATACCATGCGATTTTCGCACCTTTGTTAATCATAAAATCTACAAACTCGTCACTTAATACTTCTTCTAAATTATCATGCGTTTCTGTTATAGAATAACCAAATGGAACACCTACCTCTTTCATATTATCCATCGCTTTCATTACTCTGTCCCAGGCACCCTCGCCTCTTCGTTCATCTGTTTTCTCTTTAAACCCTTCCACGCTAAAACACGGTATTGCATTTCCTGCATCGGCAAGCTCTTCCACAAATTTTCTTGTGAAGAGAGACCCGTTAGTATAAAACATAAATGCCATATCGTTATGCTCTTTGAAAACATCAAGAAGGTGCGGATAAACTGTCGGCTCTCCACCTGAAACAACAATAAAGTACATACCTAACTCTTTTGCTTCGTTAAGAACTCTATTAAATGTTTCAAGAGGCATTTCCTTTGCCTGTTCGTAAGAACCCGCCCAGCAACCTTTGCAATTATAGTTACACCGTTCGGTAGGGTCAATCAGCATAAAATAAGGGACATTGAAACCTTCTTTCTTTGTAATTGCACGTTCTTTTGCAACACCTATCCAGCTTGCATTTACAGCAAAATTCACGGCAAGCTTTTTCAGTATATCTTCCCTCGTATCTTTTATGAGATTAACAATAAGCTTTTTACCAGAATGGTCTAAATCTGTAATGCTCTTTATATTGCTAAGTTGCTCTTTAAATACCGGTAAAAAAGAAAATTTCTCACCCATTCCAGCAATTGCATTTACAGCCCGCTTGATCCTCTTTTCCGGATCTTTTTTTAAGTAAGACACAAGGCTTTCTGTCGCCTTTGTAAGAACTACTCTTTTTGTGCTCTCACCTAAACTCATTTCCCACCTCCTAATAATTTTATTCTCAGGGTAAATTAGCTCCCCATTTATAAATTTTTCTAATTAGTATTATCTTACATTTTTTGCTTAAAATTACAATACTTCTTTCAAAACAACTAAAACTTTTTTTTGCTCGTTTGCTGTAATAAGAGGGGTACTTTCAACAAACTTCTTCTCAATTACATTAAATTTCTCTACAGTAATTCGGCTTAAACTACTCAAGTTTCTTGCTGCCCATCTTTCGTCTTTGACAAACGCAAACATTATCTCTCCAAAAAATGAAAGGAGCACGGTATGATGCATTTTACACTTCAACAGTTCTTCTATGTTCACAATTTTTTCAATATCGGGTCTAAATTCCTTTGCAAACAACGCAAAAAGCAAGGCCACACGAAGTACGGTAGAAAGTGGGTTTTTTTCTCTTTCTAATTTTCGTGCGATGATAGTAGCTGATTTCACAATGCTCTCATTTTCGTACTGCTTAAACCGTTCTTTTATCCAATCGTGGATAAGCAAAAGCTCGTTTGTATCTTCCTCCACACCAAGGCGTTTCAAAACAACTTTTTTGGGAATGAATTTAATTTCCGAGCGCCCGGGCCCGGGTGTAAGATTGTATTTGACACCAAGTAAACCTTTTTTAGTTAGTGTTTGAAGAATATCGTAAGCAGTCCACTTGGTTACATTCAGCTTAGTTGCCACATCCTTGTAAGAAACAGGTTTATCAGTTTCTTTATACAAATTTGACAAAACCTCCAAAAACTCTCTCTGCCTATGCGTAATTTTTGTGAACATCTCTTTTCTAGAATAAAATCTTTCCAATTTACCCACCTTCCCTCTTAATTATAATATCCAATTGAATAATTATATTCCAAAATACCAATTAAGTCAAGTTGCAAAACATCCCAAAAAAATTATAATAGCTGGTAGGAGGACGCGAGAATGCATAGAATAAAAGGTATAGTAACAAATATACGAAAAAACAGAGAAATTTCTTTAATGAAAATCCAGGGGAAAAATGGAATATACACCGTTCAAACAAAAAATATTAAAGAGTATTTAGAAAAGAAACAGCCAATTCTCATCACGAATCTTCACAAAAAAAGAAATCTATTCAGAACAACGTTTCTCACCGGAGACAAAAGCCTTTTATCCCTTTCCCCGAATGTACCGCTTAGCGATGTAGAAATAAACGCATCTGCTCACTGCAATATTTTTTACCACATAATGAGTTTTACCGGGACCGAATTCAAAAGTCATGCAAAAGAAAGAACTTTTTATCATGCAATAAAAGGAATAAATGATGCGGACTCAGAAATTGCACAAATAGCGCTTAAATTCCCGCTAAAAATAAGAAGGAAGTTTATGTACAAACCTTTCGTTATCTCTAATAATTTTGGGATAATCGCTGAAAATGTATTGTTCTTTGGCAAACTCCCGTTAGTGTTCGAGGGAGATTCGGTAAAAGGCATCTTACTCAGCGTAATATCTAACCAGGATGAATTTGCAGAAATTAATGGCAAAAAAAGCACATTAGAAAAAAGGCCCGTATCAGCAGAAGAAAAACAAAATCTGTTAGATGCAAGAAATAAGATGGTTTTGCCGTATCTTAAAAAAAACATTAAGCAAGAAGATTTTAAGTGCAATAAAGAAAAGTGTGCCGCCTCTAAATACTGCAAAAAAATAAGCGAGCATCAAGAAGAATTTGCTATGTTCAGTAAATACTTTTCGTCATTTTTGGAAAAGGAAGCAAAGAATAAGAAAATTCTTCGCAAGGTATTTAGCAAAAACGTGCACCCCTTAAGAGGCGCCCTTGATATGTCCTCGAAAGCAATAGAGCAAAAAAAGGATGATTTTATTTATCAGCTAAAAATCCAGCATAATGAACCAATGTTTGAACAAAGAGAGGAAGTAATTCTCGCAGAAAAATTGCCACTAACCCGGAAAGCAAAAGGAGAAATCGTCGAAAAAACATTTGACGACATAAAAGTAAAAAGCAAAGATGAACTTGCCTCGCCAGGCAGAATAATCCCTTTGAATAAAAAAATCCCTGTAGAAAGCGGGCTGTTTGATTTCATATACGAAGATTCGAAATTAAAGAATATCTTTTTGGATAAAAGCAAAACGACACCTCAACCTTTCAAAGAAAATACATATATAGAAAATGACATTGAACAGAACAAAGCGGTAAATCTCATTCTAAATACGAATAATCTATGCATTATAAAAGGAGAAAAAGGCACAGGAAAAAAGTTTGTTGCAAAAAAAACAATCGAAAATATAATAAAAGATAGCAAGAAGGTACTCATAACAACCAGTTCGTGTAAAAAAGAATACGAGCAATTTTTTAAAGATCTGCTTAATGCTTCGCAAAAAAATGGTGAAACGCAACCATTAGTCACACTAAAAAAATTGAATGATAAAGATTTATACCTTGTGCCCCCAGCCGGCTTTGACTATCTATTCCTCTTTACCAATAGAAGCATCGATGAAAAAACAGCACTTTCTCTTTTCTCGAAAACCAGAAAAGTTATCATTTTCACTGACACTCTAACATACCCGTTCCTTGAGCACCTTAGTGAAAAATTTGCTCCCCTAAATACCGTAGAGCTTCTCACAGAACATAGATTTGGCGAGCATATCCTTCACTTTATACAACCAATCCTTTCATCAAAATTAAAAAGTACACCAGACAAGGAAATAAAAATAGTGAACAAAGAAACAATCGATGAGACATTTTTAGATGTTGTAAACCCTGAAAAATTTGTTGAATTTATAAGCGTGCAGGGCAAACCACATGGAAGGAAAAACAAATGGAACAATGCAGAGGCAGTATTCACGGTAGAAGCAATAAAAGAACTTGTAAAAAGCGGAGTGGAAAGAAACAATATAGAGGTTATCACAGCGCATGAAAGACAAAAAATGCTCCTGATAAAAATGCTTGAAGATGCAAAAATCCCTGATATATACATAAGCACGCCGAATGAATCAATGGAAAAAGATATTGTATTTGTCTCTTTAGTAAGCAAAAACATAAAAAATTCTCAAATGCGACAGAGGGAAGACATAAAAATTGCTCTGACAAGGTCAAGAAGCAAGCTGATAATTGTCGGAGATAAAACTGTAAAGAAATACTCCAAAACTCTTGCGACGCTACTGTAATGAAAAACACGGTAAAAATACCACTTAAACAAATTGCGCCGTCAGCATTTCAGCCGAGAAAACAATTTGATGAAGAATCAATAATGCACCTCTCTAAATCTATCAAAGAAATAGGCCTGATACAGCCTATTGTAGTAAGAAAAAAAAATGGCTATTTCGAACTGATAGCGGGAGAAAGAAGGGTAGAAGCAGCAAAGATTGCGGGGTTGACAAGTATTCCTGCAATTGTAAGAAACCTCTCCGACCTGGAAGCATTTCAAATGGCTTTTATGGAAAATATGGAAAGGAAAGACCTCAATCCCATAGAAATAGCAGAATCGATAAAGCAATTAAAAAAAGAGTTTGCTCTAACAGATGAAAAAATCGGAGAGCTTCTCAATATGGGAAGATCACAGGTGACTAACTATTTAAGACTTTTAAATTTACCACACACTATTAAAAAAGCACTCATTGAAAGCAAAATAACGATGGGGCACGCAAAAACTCTGCTAACGCTAAAAGAAAAAGATGCCAAGCAAATGTTAAAATATATTTCAGACAAAAACCTTTCCGTAAGAGAAACAGAGCAGGTAACAAGAAGAGAAAAATCGCTTATAAAGATGGAAGAATTATTAATACAAAGTTTCGGCACAAAAGTAAAGATACATGGCACAAAGAAAAAAGGAAAAATAGAGATACATTACTTCTGCGAAGACGATCTAATCCGTATTATCAGACGAATAAAGTAACAGTAGAAAATTTTAGTTTCAGAGTAAATGCGATTTTAAATAATAAAACAAAGGGCTTTTGATGTGCTTTAAGATCTTGTATCCTACTTCCCAGGGATGGTCAATATGCCCTGAATTAAATATTATTTTTTTTGCGCTTTCATTATCAAGACTTAAAAGAAATTTTTCCTTTTCAATATCGTTCATTGATCTGTAAATCTTTCTCAACACAATACCCTTTTTAATTTCGTTTCTCACAGGTATATCGCATAACCGCGCGTAATTTGAAAGCATTTTTTCCGAATAGTTCTTTTTGCTAAGTGCAGTTAAAAGCACCTGCGAGGCAATGTGTGCAGATATAAGCCCCGTGTGGAGCCCTCCCCCAGAAAACGGCTTTACTGCACGTGCTGCATCCCCAACCACAACAATGTTTTCCTTAAAAGGCCTGTCCATAAATCCTATTGGAATAAGCCAGGCAACACTGCTTTCAATATTAATTTTTTTCCCTTTTAAAAGAGCCCATCTTTTTTTAAGGGCATCAAAAAGCGGAAGCAAGTTTTCACCTCTGTCACTACCAAGGCCAATACGCGCCCTGCCACCGCCCAATGGAATTGCCCAGGCAAACCAGTTGGGAGAAATTTCATTATTTATATATAGGTAAGCAACATCATCATCAGGGAGAGATCCCGTCCCTTCCACCTGCAAAGTGCGGATTGTTTCTCCTCTCACCCTTTTAAAACCGGCAAGCCGCAGCACACTGGAATGCGCACCCGAAGCAATAACAAGAAGAGGGGTTTCAACAGTTTGAATAGAACGATTTTCATACTGAATATGAAGCCTTTTCCCTATCCGTTCAATGCTTTTTACACTGGAATTGAAAAGGTATACAGCACCGTTTTGCATGGCGCTTTCAGCTACTTTTTTATCAAAAGCGGTGCGGTCTATTACAACTGCATGAGTTTTGTTGTCTTTAAACGAGAATATTTTGTTTGAATATGAATAAAAAGAAGCTCCTTTTATTTTATTTAATACCATGGAATTATCAATACCGGCAAAAGAAATAAACTCTTTTGACACAAGTCCAGAACAGTGGTTTGGGAAACCAATCTCTTTTCTTTTTTCAAGAACAAGGACTTTTTCCCCTTGTTCGACAAGCTCCTTTGCAACAGTAGAACCCGCAGGTCCTCCTCCTATTACAACAACATCGTATTTTTCCACAAAACTATTCTACCAGATTTTACAGAAGCTACAACTCATTTTACATAAACAAGCCAGTTAAACGGATCTTTTTCATCACAAATTTTTGCATCGTCTCGCAATACAAATTTGCCATTAAAATAAATATATTTTTCTTTTATCTGCATAGCTTTTCCCTCCTGTTTGTCGTTTTATTACAAAAATTTTTTCCTTTATAAATTTTCTTTCATATTTTCATCACATTTAATTATTATACTTACAGCAGAAGTACAAATAAAAAATAGGAGGCAACAAATGAACAAAAAAATTAAAGGATTTTTAGTAGCATTAATAATTGGAGGAATAATTTTAACAGGAGCAGGAGTTGTTGCTGCAGGCAGCAGAAATGCCGATCGTCCAACTATAAACAGTGCAACATATAGATTCACCGGCAACGAAGATTGCAGCGAGCATAAGCAAGGAAGAGAAAGTGCAGGAGAATATGGGTTTGCTGGTTCTGCAAGAAATATAATGGAAAAGATCGCATCATATTTCGGAATAACTAAAGATGCACTGAAAGCAGAAAGACGGGATGGAAAGAGCTTGACAGAAATAGCAGAGGCAAACGGTATAACTCAAGAAGAGCTGGTAAACTTTATCACAAGCAGCAGAACAGAACAGTTACAAGCATTCCTTGATGAAGGAATAGTTGATCAAACAAGATACGAAACAATGTTAAATGCGTTTTCTGAAAGAGTAACGGAAATGGTAGAAAGAACAGAAATAGGGCCAAGAAGCGGAGCATTTGGCACTTCAGGGCACGGTAGATTAAGGAAAGGAACATGCACGCCATAATATAATTAATGTAACCCTCCTTTAAAGAATTATATATATGGGGAGCCCTTAGCTCCCCATTTTCATTAAATCACATATAGCCAGCATCCGACAATATCAAACCAATATCTTAATTGACATTAAATTTAAATTATGCTAAAATTTTGTTAATATGAATACAATAAGAACAGGTAACATTTTATATGCAAACCCTAATTTTTTAGACTCTAATGACAATTAATCTTTTAAAATAAAGAATTGCTGAAATTAATAACAAATGGCATAACTAAAAGTAATTATTATAAATGAGACATAAAATCGAAAGGAGAAGTGAATGATTCTTGTTGAGAAAGGAACGATCTTTACGGTAACAAAAGGCATTATAAAAAATGGAAGCATCTTGATCGGTGACAATGGACGCATCAAAAAAATCTCAAAAGACAAGATAGACGCCAAAGCGAAAAAGATAAATGCAAAAGGAAAGCTTATATTCCCTGGATTTATTGACGCACACACACATCTTGGGCTTTATGCATTAGAGGGAGGAGAGGAAAGTATGGATGGCAACGAAATGACAAATCCATCAACTCCAGGCATACGTGCAATTGACGCAATAAATCCGGATGATCCTGCCTTTAAAGATGCGCTTTCAGCAGGTATCACAATGATATTCACGGGTCCAGGTTCGGGAAATGTAATAGGCGGGCAAAGCGTAATAGTAAGAACATTTGGAAAAACAATAGAAGAGATGGTTATCAAAAATCCTGCAGGATTAAAATGCGCATTTGGCGAAAACCCCAAGCGCGTTTACGCGGAAAAACATCAACTTCCCACAACAAGAATGGGTACAGCAAAAATATTCAGAGAAACGCTTGCCAAAGCAAAAGAATACGTAGACAAGAAAAACAAAAAGAAAAAACCACCCTTCAACCTGAATATGGAGGCCTTGCTTCCTGTAATGCAACATAAACTCCCACTCAGGATTCACTCCCACAGGGCTGACGATATCCTCACGGCAGTGCGGATTGCAAAACACGAATTCGGACTGGACATTGTCATCGAGCACGGCACAGATGCAGCAAGAATAAGAGAAGTATTGGCAAGAGAAAAAGTGCCTGTTGTAGCAGGTCCTCTACTTGACACCTCGCCAAAAGCAGAAACAAGCTCCTCTTCATTTTCAACTCCTGCCCTTCTGGATAAAGCAGGCGTCCTTACCGCATTAATGACAGACCACCCTGTTGTCCCCATACAGTGCCTGCCTCTTCAAGCAGGATTAGTTGCATACCACGGAGGAGCAGGGGAAGAAAACGCCTTGAAAATGATAACGATCAATCCGGCACGCATACTGAAAATTGATAAAAAGTATGGAAGTTTAGAAGAAGGCAAAGTGGCAGATTTATCCATCTATTCGAAATACCCTTTTAGTTCAACAGCCAAAGCAGAATTAGTCATTGCAAATGGAAATATAGTATATGAGAGGTGAAAAAATGTATAAAATTATAGCAGAAAAAATATTTGACGGCACAAAAATCATTGAAAACGCAACCATTCTCTTTGACGAAAGCGGCATCAAATATGTAGGAAAAGACAACAAAGAAAAAGCAAAAAACACGTTTAAAGCAAAGTTTGTAACACCAGGATTTATCGACATCTCTTCCGGTATTGGCCTTAAGGAAGAATCTTTAGGGCGAATAGAAGGGAATGATTTAAACGAAGAGGCAAATCCAATAACACCAGAACTTCTTGCATTAGACGGCATTAACCCGTATGATGAAAGCTTTCCTAAAACGGTAAAGGGAGGCGTCACCACAAGTTTGGTTTTGCCAGGCCTTTCAAATAATATTGGAGGAAGAGGTACAATTATACACAACTCAGGTAACACGATAAAAGATATGACTATCAAATCGCCTTTTGGTATGCGCTTCTCCATTAACAGCATCCCAAAGTCAATCTACACTCCGCAAAAGAAAATGCCAATGACAAGAATGGGCAGCGCATATCTAATAAGAGAAGCACTTTATAAAGCAAAAGAATATGGAGGAAAGAAAAAGAAACAATTTTCCATGCAGGAAGAATCTCTTCTCCCCGTTTTAGAAGGTAAACAAAAAGCATTTTTTGCTGCTCTACGTGCAGACGATATCGCGACAAGCATTAGAATAACAAAAGAATTCAACCTGAATGCAGTTGTAACTTTTGCAATCGAAAGCGACCTTATGCTGGATATTATCAAAGAAAATAAAATACCTGTTGCATTTGGCCCTGTTATACTGTCACGCTTTGGAATAGAATTAAAACATCTTTCACCAAAAATCCCCGCAATACTCATAGAAAATGGCGTTGAAACAGCAATTATATCGGGACATCCGTTGTATCCCGCAGAATTCCTCCGCATTCAGCTTGGTCTTATTATTGCCGAAGGGATAAGCGCAGAAAAAGCACTGGCAACAGTTACGTCAGCTCCCGCAAAAATGCTGGGAATGAAAAAATACGGAGTAGTTAAAAAAGGTGCTATGTCAGACCTTGTTTTGTTCGATGGAAAACCGTGGGAAACAAAAACTGCAATAAAAAATGTATTCATAAATGGAAAATTAATATAATATATTAGGGAGCAGAGTATGTTTTCCCTCTACTTCTCCCTCTTTCTTTTGCAGCTTTGACAAGCGCGTGCTTAAACATAGCAGGAGCAAAAAGGTCTGTAACAATGATAACACCAATAGTTATCACCTTTATTATGCCGCCAATCTCGGGAAATGTGCTTTCGATAATCAAGACCAGAACAAGAGAAAGACCTGACTGGTTAATTAAGCCGACCGAACCAAATTTCTTTATAATGGGGTCTTTTGTCCCGATTATCAACCCGAGTTCCGTGAAAAGCCATTTTACGCCGATAAGTATTAAAACGATAGGAATAACTTTAATTATAGCGTGGACGTCCGTCAATGCATGGACAAGCGCAAAAAAGAGCAGATAAATAGCGGGGGAGATTTTATCCAGAACCTTCTGGAATTCTTCTCCTGCAAAAGTAAAATTCTGGATAAAAAACCCTGTAATAATGCTGACAAGCAATGGATCAATATGAATAAAACGGAATTGAGAAACAAGAAAAGCAAGAATAAATATAAAAACTGACAGTTCAACATTTACATGCCTCATATACAAAGCGACTAATCCACCAACAATTACGCCAACTGCAAGAGACCCTATTAACTCAACAATGCTTAAGATAACGGAAGAACCTTCCCCACCGAAAAGAGAAATAAGCATCGCAAAAAGCAAAATAACAATAATATCTTTTAAAATGGCGATGGCAAGGATTGTATCCCCCATCTCTGTCTTCTTGACGCCACTTTCTTTTATCACGGCAATAGTGGAAAGAGGAGATTTCAAAATAAGGAGTACACCCAGTAAAATCGCAGCTTTAAGCGGTGTTTCAAGTGAAATTTTTTGAAAAATCAGAAAAGAGGCAGTAAACACTCCTATAAAAGTAACACATGCAATAGATAGAGTAAGTTTTATAATGCCTCTGCCATGTTTTTTAAGGAACGACATTTTCATTTCCATCCCTGACTGCATAGCAATAAAAACAAGGGCAATTTCAGTAATAAAAGTTAAGTTGTTTAACGGTCCAAAATTCATAAGACCAAAAGAATAAGGAGAAAGAATAAGTCCTGCAATAAGATACCCTGAAATAGCGGGGAATTGTAGCAACTCAAAAAATTTTCCCAAAAAAAATCCTATAATGACAAAGAAAGCCAAAGAAAGCACTATATCAACCATAACAGACGGGGGTACTGTGACTCTCCTCACCAAGAACAACAGAAAAGTAAAAAATGCTGAAAG
Organism: Caldisericota bacterium; assembly: GCA_034717215.1. Taxonomy (NCBI): domain Bacteria; kingdom Pseudomonadati; phylum Caldisericota; species Caldisericota bacterium. The sequence continues at coordinate 12,245 of JAYELD010000133.1, read as the reverse complement.
TATTAAGTATGCCATTTTTCACCCCTGTAAATAAATTCAAAAACAACGAGCAAAATAAAATACGAAATCGCCGTAAATGTAATAATGTAGGGCACCTTGGTTTCTATTGAAAGCGCTATGCCCAATGCGCCAATGGGAATAAAAAATATGCTTTTTCTTTTGAACAGAAGAAAAGTAAAAAGAAATCTGATAGGAACATACGCAATTAAAAACGCAAAAATTACAATGCTGCCCAACTGAAAGAATAAACCTGAAGAAAACAAAAGGGATAAAAATAATGGCTGTTCAATTCTCCCTACCATCGTTGAGGAATAACGGGGCTTCGAAAAAAAGGCTACAACAAAACCCATAAAAAAAGCGGAAAGGATAATCGAAGTATTAAACATCTGCGAAAGAGATGCAACAAGGAGTAAAAAACCAAGGACAAGGATGTATACTTCCATTTTTTTCAAAATGCGCTCGAAAGGAATAATTAAAAACCCTGCCAAACCAAAAACAACAGACAGCAAAACTCCCTTAAAACCATACATAGCAACAGTATAATATATTAAAACCAGCACAATGCTCAATTCACCGGCAATGACGGGTCTTTTGCCCTTCTTGATGCTAAAAAGTATGCTCGAAGAAGGAATTGAAAATATTGCAGAAAGAAAAATAGCTATATTCGTTGGATAAAAAAAATGCAGAACAAAAAAAAGAATAAAAAAGTTTAAAGAAACTAAAAACCCATAAAGAAAAGATTTAGTCCTGATTTCCTTTAATATCCCCTTCTCAAACTGAATGCCAAAACCAAATCCGGCAAATGCAAGAGCAAGGATAAAAAGCGGACAAAGACTGGTAAAAAAATCTTGCCCGGAAAAAACAAAGGAAAAGATAACGCCAAGTATATAAATTTCCAGCCCGGCAAAATGGAAAAACCCTCTTTTTTTCTCAAAAACAACACGAGCAGAGAAAAAAGAAACAGCAACAACAAAAAGAATAATAACAAAATACCCCTTCATTTTACCTATCCCCCGGCCTTAAATTATTTAAACCCCTCCAACACACTCCTTTAAATCTTCCCTCATATACGCATAGAACATTCCCTTCGTATTGTAACGAAAGGAAATATTGCCCGTCTTATCCAGAGCAATAAGCCCTGCTTTGCCGTTAATGACATCAAGGTCTTTTATAGCCTGCGTAACGGCTTTATCTAAATCTATTTTTTCAAGGTAGAATCCTATCCTCACTGAAAGTACAAGACGCATAATGTCTTCGCCAACACCTGTCGCAACAGCCCCAAAAGAATCATTTGCATAAAATCCTGAACCAACAAGTGGCGAATCTCCGATTCTTCCCACATGTTTAAATGGCACACCGCCCGTAGAAACAGCAACTGCAATCTTCCCCGCTTCATCCAATGCTACTGCACCTACCGTGTCACCGAACAGCGTTTTTTCATGAAGATTCACGGTACGCTCGGTAAGAAAATATTGTAATGGTTCAAATTGCATCCCTATTTCCTTTGCAAATGCCCCAGCACCTCTGCCTGTTAAGAAATTATGTTCTGATTTTTCCATAACAAAACGGGCAAGTTCAACAGGATTTTTCACATAAGTTACAGCAGAAACTGCTCCCATATTCAGCGTACTCCCATCCATTATGCCTGCGTCCATCTCTACGTTACCTTCTTCATTAAGGTAAGAACCTCTGCCTGCGTCAAATAAAGGATGGTCTTCAAGAATTTTTACTGCTTCTACAACTGCGTCAATAGAACTTTTTCCATTTTTTAGAACAGAAAAGCCAGTAGAGCATGCCTTTTTGCATACATCCACGCGAATAGGAACTTCTTCTTTAGATTTAATATCGCCTGCACCACCATGCACAATAATTCTTAACATATTATACCTTCCTTTTTTTGTTCAATAATACCAAAAAGACAGATTTAATCAAAGCACAGTAAAAAGTAATATATTATTGACAATAATGAATAAATCCGTATATTATATTGATAGTGGGGCTATAGCTCAGTTGGGAGAGTGCCTCCTTGGCGTGGAGGAGGTCAGGGGTTCAAATCCCCTTAGCTCCACCAACTTTTTATTTTTACAGAGGAAATGTGGAAAAAGAATACAATTACTTAGAAATTCAAAAAAAATGGCAAAAATATTGGGAAGAAAATAATTTTTACAGAGCAGAAGATTTCTCAGAAAAGCCAAAATACTATATTATGGTAATGTACCCGTATCCGTCAGGTTCCGGGCTTCATGTAGGCCACTGCAGAAATTACATCCCGGGAGATGTAGTAGCCAGATACAAAAGAATGAAAGGTTTTAACGTGCTAAACCCGATTGGATATGATGCATTTGGCTTGCCTACTGAAAACTATGCGATAGAAAAAGGTATACCGCCACAGGAAATTACAAAAAGAAATATAGAAATATTTAGGCAACAATTAAAAAATCTCGGTATTTCTTACGATTGGACAAGAGAAATAAATACCTCGTCTCCTGAATATTATAAATGGACAGAATGGTTTTTCCTTCTTTTGTACAAGCGAGGCCTTGCATACAAAAATTACAGCACCCAATGGTGGTGCCCGCACTGCAAAACAGTACTTGCCAACGAACAAATTATAGACGGTAAATGCTGGCGTTGTGATACTCCTGCTGTAAAAAAAAGGCTGACAGAATGGTTTTTAAAAATTACAGAATACGCTGATGCATTAGAAAAAGATTTAGAAACAATTGACTGGCCAGAAAAAATCAAATCAATGCAAAGAAATTGGATTGGCAAAAGTAAAGGTGCAGAAATAAACTTTAAGGCAGTAGCTCCGGATGATACTAAATACGATATCCCTGTTTTTACCACACGAGTAGACACAGTCTTTGGTGTCACATTCCTCGTTGTTGCACCCGAGCATCCTCTTGCAAAAACGCTCACAATAGAAAAAAACAGGGAAAAAGTTCTTGAATACATCAAAAAAGCGGAAAGTAAAAAAGAAATAGACCGCTTATCCACAGAAAAAGAAAAAACTGGAATATTTACAGGTTCCTATGCCATAAATCCATTAAATAGTGAGAAAGTACCTATCTTTATAGGCGATTATGTTGTTGGGACATACGGGACTGGTGTAGTAATGGGTGTCCCCGCACATGACCAGAGAGATTTCGTTTTTGCCAGAAAACATAAATTGCCGATAAAACAGGTAATAAGCCCTGACGGAAAAGAACACGAGTTAACTGAAGCATATACGGAAGACGGCATTGTGATAAATTCAGGAGCATTTGCCACATTAAAGAGTAAGGAAGCAAGAGAGAAACTTGCAACATACATTGAAAAAAATCATTTAGGAAGATCCGTTACCAAATATCATGTCAGGGACTGGCTGATATCCAGGCAGAGATACTGGGGTGCTCCAATACCTATTATCCACTGCGAAAAACATGGAATAGTCCCAGTGCCAGAAGAGGACTTGCCTGTCCTTCTCCCCAACGAAGTAGATTTCACGCCAAGAGACACAGGAGAATCTCCGCTTGCCAACGACCCTAACTTTGTAAACACTACCTGCCCAATATGTGGTAGACCAGCAAAAAGAGAAACCGACACACAAGACGGCTTCGCTTGTTCTTCGTGGTACTATCTACGCTATGTAGACCCTCACAACGACAAAGCTCCTTTTGACCGCAAAAAAAGTGATTATTGGCTACCCGTTGATCTCTACATTGGTGGCGCAGAACATGCCGTAATGCACCTTCTCTATTCGCGCTTTTACGCAAAAGTAATGTATGACGCAAAGCTTATCGGCTTTAGCGAGTCATTTAAAAAGCTTCTGAACCAAGGAATGATACTGGGAATAGACCATCAAAAGATGAGCAAATCAAAAGGAAACGTAGTAAATCCAGATGATGTGATAAAACAGTACGGCGCAGATACGCTACGCATGTACATTTTATTTATGGGTCCTTTTGATCAGGATGCTATATGGAGCATAGAAACCATAAACGGGACACACAGATTTATAAAAAAATTGTGGGCATTATTTACTGATGTAATAGAGGAAAAGGAAACAGAAAAAGTTGCACTCAAGGAAGAAAAAGAAATAAATGTGATACAAGATAAAATGATCCGAAAAATTACAGATCAGATTGAAAACTACAAATTCAATACAATGGTAAGCAGCTTTATGGAATGGCTCAATTTTCTTAACAAATTCATCCGAGAAATACCAGATATCACAAAAACAGACGCATTTACGGAAACACTGGAAACATTTATCAAAATGCTTGCGCCAATCGCCCCGCACATAGCAGATGAGCTATGGAGTAGATTAGGCCATAGAGAGAGTATACATTTAGAGCAATGGCCACAAGCAAAAGGGATTTATAAAGAAGAGAAGGCAAGCATTGTCCTGGAAGTCAATGGAAAAGTAAGAGATATGATTGAAATAGAAAAAGACACAGATGAACAAATTGTAAAAGAAACTGCATTGAACAGAGAGAAAATTAAAAGAATAACATCGGAAGGAACAATTTTAAAGATAATATACATTAAAAATAAATTGCTTAACATTGTATTAAAAAAATAATTCATTATAATGGCAACACTGCAAAAGTTATAAAACAGAAAAAGGAGTTGAAAATAATGGCAAATCCCAAGAAAAAAACAACAAGAAGTAAAAAGGGAATGAGACAGTGGAAAGAAAAAATTAAATCACCCAATTTAATTGAGTGTCCTCACTGCCACAATCTTGTTCTCTCTCATCATGTCTGCCCTTATTGCGGATATTACGATGGAAACCCTGTTGTTGCAATGAAAACAAAAAAAGAGAAGAAACCGACAACTTAATATGCATATTGCATTGGATGGCATGGGAGGGGATTATGCCCCCCAAGAAACAGTAAAAGGAGCAATAGAGACTTTAAAAGAATTAGAAGATATCCAGATTATCATAACCGGCGATAAAAGTTTAATTCAAAAAGAACTGCTTAAATATCCTTCAAAGCTGAAAGATAGAGTGTCTATATATCCTACAACACAAATTATTACGATGCATGATCACCCAAAAGATGCACTTCTTACAAAAAAAGATTCTTCTCTGTACAAAGCAATAGAGCTCGTAAAAAACAAAGAGGCAGCAGGAATTGTCAGCGCAGGGAATACTGGCGCACAAATGGCTATTTCACTATTTGTACTGGGCAGAATAAAAGGAATAATACGCCCTGCGATCGCAGTACCTATGCCTTTTCCACATTCAATGGGTTTACTAATAGATGCCGGAGCAAACACTGATTGCAATACAAAACAGCTTATCCAATTTGCTCTCATGGGTAAAGTGTACCTTGAAAACATATTGAAAAGAAAAGTAACCATAGGGCTTTTGAATATAGGAAACGAGGAAGAGAAAGGCTCAAAACTTACACAAGAAGCTTATCAATCACTTAAAAACATGTTTGAGGAATTCAAAGGACATATAGAAGGGGATAATATACTAACAGGAGAAGTAGATTTAATCGTTACAGATGGCTTTACCGGGAATGTAGCACTAAAAACAATAGAAGGCACAGCTGAGCATATTATTGGCGCATTAAAAGCAGAAATTAAAAAGAGCAATCTCGCAGCCATGGGGGCACTCCTCATGAAAAACGCAATGAAAAACCTATTTAAACAATTCGATTACGAAGCATTCGGCGGTTCGCCCCTTTTGGGAACAAATGGCATTTCCATTATCGCACATGGCCGCTCATCACACATTGCAATAAAAAACGCCATCAAAATGTGTTATAAAATGGAAAAAGAAAAGATTATTAAAAAAACGATTCAGCAACTAAATCATGGAAACTTTGCATAAAACCATTTACACAAAACTTAGAAAGCTCGAGAAATTTATAAAAAGGAGAATTTCTCCCTCGAAAAGAAAATTATTCATTAGGGCAATTACTCATTCCTCGTTCAGCGGAGAATTTCCTGACTACGCATCAAATGAAAGGCTTGAATTTTTAGGAGATGCAGTGCTATCACTTGCTGTTACAGATTACCTCTTCAGCCACTTTCCATTTCTTTCAGAAGGCGAACTCAGCAAAAAACGAGCTTACATAGTGAGTGAAAAAGGCCTGTCAGAAAAAGCACTGTTGCTAAACACAGGGGACCTCCTGTTATTCGGAAAGGGAGAAGAAAGAAGTGGAGGCAAGTTCAAAAAAGCATTACTTGCAGACGCCCTTGAAGCAATTATTGCAGCAATATTTATCGCATTTGGATTTGCTGAGGCAGAAAAATTCATTTTAAGAATACTGTCACCGGAACTAAAAGAGGTTGAAAACATAGAAACAACGGACTATAAAACACAACTGCAAGAAATCACTCAAAAAAAATTCCATACCACACCTGAATACATAATAGTAAAAGAAACTGGATCACCAAGAAATAAAATGTTTTTTGCAAAAGTATCGCTCGATGGAACTATACTAGGACGGGGAAAAGGGATCTCTAAAAAAGAAGCAGAAGAATATGCAGCTAAAGAGGCACTACAAAATGAAACTATTAAAAACGATCAAGAAAATATTTGAGAAAAACGACAGTAATTCCATTGAAAATATTGAAGGATTCATGCTTGAAAACAATTTCGGCGTAGAATTTACTGAAAATTTCATTGAAAAAATCAAAGAAGAGAAGGTTACAGGTAAAAATATAGAAGAAACTTTAAAAGAAGATATAAAAATCATTTTAAATAATACTAATTCAAAAATACAATTCAGTAACAGCAACCCCACCGTATTTCTCTTCGTGGGCACGAACGGGACAGGCAAAACAACAAGCATAGCAAAATTGGCACACCTCTACAAAAATCAGGGCAAGAAAATAATGTTAGTTGCAGGAGATACATTCAGGGCAGCAGCATCCAAGCAATTAGAAATATGGGCAAACAAATTAAACATCCCCGCAGTAATGCAAAAAGAGGGAAGCGATCCGGGGGCAGTGGTGTTCGATGGATTAAATAGCGCTATAAGCAAAAATATAGATATTCTGCTTATAGATAGCGCAGGGAGAGTAGAAACCAAGAAAAACCTGCTGCAAGAACTCCAAAAAATAGAACGCGTCATCGAAAAAAAAATTGGCCGTAAACCAGATGAAACATTGCTTGTGCTTGACGCATATACAGGACAAAATGGCATTGCTCAAATCGAAACATTCTCATCAATGGTGAACATTTCAGGCATAATACTTACAAAAATTGATGGCAGTTCATCCGGGGGAATAATAATACCAATTATCCAAAAATACGGAATACCCGTAAAGTTCATTTGCACAGGCGAAAACATGGAAGATATAGAACAATTTAATGCAGAAGCATTTATTGAAATGCTTTCTGGTTGACAAATCTAAATTTTTGTATATTATTTCTAAAAACAGGAGGTAAAAATGAAACAAGAAATATTAACACCAAAAGAGAAAAAAATACGTAAAAAAATACACATAAGAGAGCTTATGGAAACATATCCAGGGCTTCTTACAGATAAGGAAAACAAAATTCTCTCCATGTTTACACAAAAAAACGCAACCGGAGCAAATATAGCAAGAAAGCTAAACATTTCACGACAGGCAGTGCATGATCACGTAAGAAGAGCACTAACGCGTATGGAAAATTGCGAAAATAAAATAGGAAATATGGAAAAAAACAGAAAAACATCGATATACATAAGCAAGATGAGAAAAATACTTGAAACAGCAGCAAAAGAAACGCCCAAGCAGAAAAAAGCATTAGAAGAAGCGTTAAACATACTGAAGAAAATAGAAAAAAACATTTAAGGAAGTGATTGCTTATCTTTGACAATTTAAAAATAAATTTACAAAACATTTTCAAAAAATTACGCAGCAAGGGAAAACTCTCAAACGAAGATATAAAAAACAGTTTAAGAGAAATACGGGTTATTCTGCTCGAAGCTGACGTAAACTATAAAATTGTAAAAGAAATTGTAAATAAAGTTGCAGAAGAAGCAAAGAAACAAAATATTGTAGAGAGTCTTACGCCTGCCGAACAAATTATCACAATTCTTTATAATGAAATTAAAAATATTCTTGGTGATGCATCTCCTCTTAATATTAAACCTAATAAAAGAAATCTCGTTATGCTTATAGGCCTCCAGGGAAGCGGAAAAACAACAACAGCAGCAAAATTAGCTAAATTTCTAAAAGAACAGGGAAAACGCCCCCTTCTTATACCTTTTGATTTTAAAAGGCCAGCTGCAATGGAGCAACTTATAACACTTGCAAAAAATAATAACCTTGAAGTATTCGAAGAAATGACAGGCAATCCTATTCCTGTATTAAAAAAAGCATTAGCTTATATGGAAACCAATCAATTTGATATAGGGTTAATAGACAGCGCAGGAAGAAAAGAAATAGATACAGAGACAATGGAAGAGTTAAGGACGGTAGCAAACACATTTACCATAAACGAAGTTCTACTTGTGCTTGACAGTACAATAGGACAAGGCGCACTTAAAATTGCAGAAGGATTTGAGCAATATATCCCACTTACAGGTAGTATCTTTACAAAATACGACAGCAGCGCAAAAGGTGGGAGTATCCTTTCCTTTCGGGGCGTGACAGGAAAACCCGTAAAATTTATAGGAGTAGGCGAAAAAATAGATGACATCGAAATATTTCACCCAGAAAGAGTAGTATCAAAAATCGTAGGGAGGGGAGATCTTGCAACACTCGCCGAGAAAGCAGAACAAACAATATCCAGGGAGGAAGGCAAAGATTTATTCGAAAAAATACAAAATGATACTTTTGACTTAAATGATTACAAAAATCAACTAGAGGCAATCAAAAAAATGGGCGGATTTTCCAGTATTCTTTCATCAATGCCGGTAATCCCTGGGATGAATTTAAACACATTAAACGATGAAAAAATGCTTGCAAAAACAGAAGCAATTATAAACGGAATGACAAAAGAAGAGAAAGTAAACCCGGAAATTATAGATGGCTCAAGAAAAAAAAGGATAGCAAAAGGATCAGGCGTAACAAATCATGAAATAAACGTGTTTCTAAAAAACTACACAATGTTCAAAAAGTTTATGCAAGGCACAAAAAATGTAAAAAGTATTGACCAAATCCTTAAATTAAGGTAAAATGGTTGGTATAAAAGAGTTTACAAGGAGGTTCTATATTGGCTGTAAAAATTAAATTATCTAGAGTAGGAGCACTTCATCGGGCAGCCTACAGGCTTATTGTTACTGATTCGCGTAGCGCGACAGATAGCAATTTTATTGAAATTGTCGGGTTCTGGAATCCTATTCCAGAAAAAGAAGAAATCCAGTTAAAGAAAGATCGTATTCTCGACTGGCTTAAAAAAGGTGCACAGCCTACTGATTCAGTAAAAAAAATTCTGGAAAGAGGCAATGTGTGGAAAGAGTTTATGGAATCTAAAAAGGGAGGCAGTAAATAATGAAAGAATTAGTTGAAACTATCGTAAAAGCATTAGTTGATGTACCAGAAGAAGTCGTCATTACAGAAATTGCAGGAGACCAGGCAGTCATCTATGAAGTCAAAGTATCTGATAAAGATATCGGCAAAGTTATTGGCAAACAGGGCAGAACAGCAAATGCGCTTAGAGTAATTGTGAAAGCAGCTGCGAGCAAAATCGGGAAGAACGCAAGCGTTCAGATTAACTCTAAGCCTAAAGAAGAAACAATGACAATATAGGCAGGGAAGCCCGATGAATACGCTCCGAATTAAACAAAATATTTTAGTAAAAGTAATTGTAACCGAAAAATTTAAAGAGGATTACAAAAAGGAATTAAATAAACAGATAGAAGCAGCTGAAAACAAAGTAAAAGGTTTAAAATCGTCTCTTGCTAAGCTTGTTATAGAGAGTGCAGGTAAAAAAAATGCAAGCTACATAGAATCCTTAAAAGCACGCATAGAAGAGGAAAGAATGCTTCAAGAAGGATTAATGGGTGAATTAAAAGGGAAAATCACAGAAATAGATAAGCTGAAAATTGATGACCTTTTCCCGTATACAATGCTGGAAGGAAGTATAGAGATAAAAGAAGGCGATAATCTTTGGCAAAAAGTTACAGGTGCGGAAATAGTGGTAAAAGATAACATTGTTATTTCTATAAAAGAAAGTTAATTATAGAAAAATAGATTAATAAAAAAGGGGAGCAAAAGCTCCCCTTTTTTATTATTTATATACCTCATTTTTATAAATACTTTCAATAAATTCGATATCAAGCTTAATAGTGAAACGCAATTCTACAGGGCAAACTGCCAATTCAGGTGTAGGTTTGGTGCGGAAGGGGGGACTCGAACCCCCATGAGCTTTAACCACCCACTGGGACCTGAACCCAGCGCGTCTGCCAATTCCGCCACTTCCGCTTATTTCTTTTTTATTGTGATAACAAACACGGCAGGAGTTTTTCTTACATTTTCCCTGAAAACTCTTTTTACCGTTTTCTCAATTTGCTTTTTTAATTCGTTGTGTTGCGCACTTATTTTAGCAGATTTTTTAACTGTTTCAACTATTTTTTCTTTGGTGTTCTTTATTATTTCTCCTTCGCTACCTCTTGGAAACAATATACCTCTCGATTCTACATAAATAGGGTTTACAATTTTGCTGTCTTTACTCATAGATACAACAACAAATACCATTCCCTTGTATGCCATTTCCCTTCGCTCTGAGATAGCAGGAAACTCTACTTCAGTGTCCTTAACGGGGATCATCACTTTGCCTTCTATAATAACAGCGCCGGATTTTATCCGTGGAATACGCTTCATTTTTCCCTCTACAATTTGCACACCTGCACCATTTTCAAGTATAAATACATTTTTTTTTCTTATTCCACATTCGTTTGCAATCTTTTCCGCTGCCACAAGATGCCTGTATTCTCCATGTAGCGGCACGAAATACTTTGGTTTTAACAAGTTTATCATAAATTTTACATCTTCATGAGAGCAATGTCCCGAGAAATGTATTCCATCTGCCTTCCGATAATATACATTGGCTCCTAGCTTAAACAATCTATTAATAGTGTTAGCTACTTCTCTTTCATTTCCGGGGATTGGATCAGCAGAAATAACTACAGAGTCCCCTGCCACTACAGAAAATCCTTTATGGACAGAATTAGAAATTCTTGAAAGCCCTGACATTGGCTCCCCTTGAGTACCTGTTGTTATAAATACAAGTTTATTTTTTGGAACAGCAGCAATTTCCGATTGGTCTATCTCCACAGCTTTAGGGATTTTTATATACCCCAGTTCTTTTGCTATTCGCATACTTTCGAGAATACTTTTCCCGTCAAATACAACTTTTCTTTCAAATTTTTCCGCTACATTTACGAATTGCTGTATTCTGTGAATATTCGTAGAAAATGAAGCTGCGATAATCCGTCCTTGTGCCTCCTGGAAAATCTTTACTAAATTTTTTCCTATAAGCGATTCCGATCCGGTAAATCCCTCTTCATCTGCATTTGTGCTATCTGAAAACAGAGCAATTACCCCTTCTTTCCCCAATTCTTTAAGCCTTTTAATATCCATCGGCTTACCATCCACAGGGGTCTTATCTATTTTATAATCTCCAGTGTGATATATATATCCAAATGGTGTTTTTATTGCAATGCCAAAAGTTCCGGGTATGCTGTGTGTCATCCTTATAAATTGCACATTGAAAGCGCCTAATTGTAAAATATCCCCATTTTTTACCTCTCTAAAATGCTGATGTTTTTTTAAACTCGTTGGAATCATCCCTTTCACTAAACCAAGCGCCAGCTGGGAACCAGCAATAGTTGGAGGAGTCACATCTTCCAATAAATATTTAAGCCCTCCGATATGATCCATATGACCATGTGTGAACAATATTCCTTTCAGATGCTTTTTCCTCTTTTTAAGATAAGAAAAATCGGGGATAATAAAGTCTACGCCCGGCATATTGGCAGAAGGAAACTTAAACCCCGCATCAATAAGCAACAGGTCACCACCCATCTCAAAAAGAGTGGAATTTTTCCCAATTTCTCCTATTCCCCCTATTGGTATAATTTTTATGTTTTTTTTCATATTAAATTTGCGTCTTTAATGTCATCTCCTTGCTAAAGGAATAAAGTCGCTTGCCCTCCTTTGCTTTAAATTAAATTCTTTTTTTACTTTTATATCTTAATTACTAAAATTAAAATTTTTCCTTTCGGTGTCCAGTGCTCATCTCTTGACAACTCTCCGTTTATCTGTACAATAAACTAGCATTGGGGCGTAGCCAAGTGGCAAGGCAACGG
>JAYELD010000132.1 GCA_034717215.1 Caldisericota bacterium | reverse complement strand
GTGATACAGGTTCTACTACCTCAACACCGTCAACTACCGGCGAAACTGCCTTTAAGTTCTGCCCTTATTGTGGAACTCCTCTACAGCCGGATTACCAATTCTGTCCCGGGTGTGGAAAACCGATTACAATTCAAAGAATAATAAAGACTCCCAAAGAGGAAGGGGTAAGGAATGATAAAAAGACCAGGATGAATTATCCCGTTAATTTAACCCAAACCAGAGGATTATCTGAAGAGCTTAATCTATCTGACTATTCAAGGCGGATGAAGATGAATAGGAATTATAGCAAGCCTTTTAATTCCTTTAAACCTGCTTTCATTTCCCGAGGCTTTGGCTCCTGGTTAGTCTGTATTTTTCCGGAAAAACCTCTTCTTCCCTGGGCGGTATCCAGGAGAATTATATCTGACTATTATGATTATGGTAAACTACTTCCTAATTCGATAGGGAGAAAAATTTCTTCCCAGATACTGACTACCAGAAGTTCCTATCCGGAAAATTTGAATTTTTCTTATCTTAAGGGGTTAGGTAAACAGATTGCCTTTAATCCTAATTTAGGAACAACTTTTCGGGGTGGAGCAATTGACCAATTAGGTTCTTCCTTAAAAAATTTAGGAGAAGGAATTTCTTTTAAGATGGTAGTTAGTAAGGCTTCTCCTTCTAATGAAACCTGGGTTTTAAGAAGTTCCAAGATAGGTGCTCAAAAGGATATCTTTATGGGTGCTTTAATAGGAGGAATAAGTTCTAAAATCGGGAGCTCATTTGTCGACCAGACCCGTTCTTCTTCCTCGTTAGGGGGGTGTTTATCTACTTTGGGGCAAGGCATAACTTATGAGATTGGAGTCAAAAGAGAAGCGGGAACTTTACCTTCTCTAACCCCTACATCTCCACAAACCACTCCGACTCCGGGAGCTCCTGCTCAAGGGGGGATAACTCTTACTCCTCCGGGTCAACCCGTACCGGCTCAACCAGGGCAGGGGGGAATCGCTTTACCCGCTTCAGGTACTCTCCAAGAGCCCCAGATTATTTGGAAACAATACAGTCTGAATCAAGCTTTTGGTCATAATCCTTTAATTACCGGTTATTTGGAATACCCCTCCACCTGGCTGGTTAATTTAGACTCATTTAACAGAAATGTTACTTTCTCCGAAGATGCCAGCGGGCTTACTTCTTTAACTCTTTTTCCCGGCATAATGGGACAATTTAGCAGTGCCCAAGATTTAGCTCAGCAGATGGCTTATCTTTTACAACAACAGGTTTCTGATTTATCAATATTAAATCAAGAATTTAAAATAGTACCTGCTCCCGGTAGTGCGATAGAAGTAACTGAGGGAAAAATAAATTTGCAAGGAAGTTACCAGGGGACTACTTTTCGATTTAATTTAGAAAGTTACGTTATCTATACCGGAGCTTATGGCTCAGCAGCATCTGGTATGTCTGGTATGGGATATGTTATTTTGACTCAGGCTCCTCAGGGAATTTTTACAGAGAAAGAACAGAAATATTTTAATCATATAATACTTAGCTATAAAAGGTCGTTAGGAGTAGTAAAATAATTTTTTAGTGTCCCAAAAAATTAAGAATTTTGGTAAAAATTACTACTTAGTAAATTATAGAGAGGAAAATTGATGAAAAATAGAAATATTTCTATTATCATCATCGGGGTAATTATTAGCCTGATGGGATTATTTTTATTTCCTTTACTCGCCCAAGGGATATCTATAACTTTAAATGATGGAACTGTGCTAAACTTACCGGATACCGAAAAAACCGAAGAATTTGAACTTTTACAATGGGTAGAAAAAGAGATTGGAAAGAAGGATTTTTTATCTTACACTTTAGATATTGCCTTACTTTCTCCTGACCAGCAGAAAGAAATAATTAAATATATTAAGGGTAGGGCTGACCAAATTTATCTTACCGGTCAATATTCCCGCCTAATAGAGGAGATGAATATTTTAAAAGCACTGGCGTTCGCCCAAGATAAAGATGATTTAATTGCAGAAAGCTTTTATTATCAGGGGAGAGCCTGGTATCGTCAAGGGAAGGATGATGAAGCCCATCAGATACTTCTTCAAGCATTAGAAAAATATGAAGCTTTGCAAGATAATTCAGGGATTATGAAGGTTTATATTACTCTGGCCGGTGTATATCAAAGCTATCAGGATTTGAATAAATCAGAAGAATGTGCCCAACTTGCCTATCAATTAGCCGAACAGCTTCAGGATATTTCCGGAAAAGCCTCTACCTTTTTAAGCTTTGGAATAATATCTTTTTATCGAGGGGATTTAGAGAAGGCAGAGAAGTATTTTTTAGATTCCTACAATTTTGCTGTTCAGATTGAAAATACGGAAGTAGCAGCTCTATCTTTAAATAATTTGGCTTATATCTATGTAGAAAGAGGAAATTTCCAAAAAGCCCAGCAAGTTTGTGAGTCCTCTTTACAGGTAAGTTTAGAGTCCGGTTTTAAGTGCGGAGAATTTGCGGTCAAACTTTCTCTGGCTCGTATTTATCATGAAGCCTGGGGAGATTCTAATCAAGCTCTTCAGTATTTAATCGATGGCCAAAGATTAGCTCGGGAAATGGAACTGGGTTACCAGGAAGCCTGGGTGCTTAATAATATGGGGATTATCTACCTGGATAAAGGAGATTTTGAAAATGCCAAAAAGGTCTTAGAAGAAGCGGAAGAACTTATTCAATTGTATGATATGCCCGGAGATATAGGGGTATATACCAATCTGGGCAGTCTTTATTTACAAATAAATGATTTAAAGAGGGCAGAAAATTATATTACCCGGGTTCTTCGATTTGCCACTACTTTAAATTATCCTTTAACCATAGCTGATGCCTGGATGAATTTAGGGGTAGTCTATAATAATGAGGAACGGTACAAAGATGCAGTTTCCGCTTACAATGAGGCAATGAAAATCTATGAAGAATTAAATATTCAGCCCCGAATTGCAGCCTTAATGAATAATTTTGCCTCTTTAAACCAACATCTGGGCAATTTAAAACTTGCTTTAGAAAGCCAATTAGAGGCCTTAAGGATTCACCAGGAATTAAACATGCCTTTTGATCTGGCTTTGGATTATGGTAATTTAGGGACTATCTACCTGGATATGAAGGATGTGACCAAGTCAGAAGAATATTTTAGGAAAGGCTTGGAATTAGCTCAAAAATTAAATTATTCTCGAATGATCTGGTATTGTCAGACTGGTTTAGGCCGGATATTATTAGAACAAGGGAAAAGAGAAGAATCCCTTACTTACTTTAAACAGGCTATAGATATTTTGGAAGGATTACGTGAAAGGCTTACTTCTTCTGAGATGAAGAGGGGCTTTTTTGAGAATAAACTTTTAGCTTATGATTTGACAATAGAGGTCCTCTGGGATTTAGGCCGATTTGAGGAGGCTTTCAATTATACTGAGAGAGCTCGGGCGCGCAGTTTTTTAGATATCCTGGGAGGAACTATGCTCAAGGTAAAAAACGAAGATGAAGTGATGATCGGTCGTCTTCAAGAATTAGAATTAAGGATAATTTCTCTACAAGATAAAGAACGTCAGGAAAGGGCTAAGCCGATCGAGGAACAAAACAGTATTTATTTAGAGGAACTGCAAAAGATTCTAAAGAAACTTCAACAAAACTATTTTCAGTTAAAAGATGATTTAAGTCACTATTCTCCCGAAGTAGCTTCTTTGGTTACTATTAACCCTCTGACCTTAGATAAGGTGAAGACTGTTTTAGGAGAGGAGATTATTTTTTTAGATTATTATATTACCGGAGATAGGATTTTAGTATGGATCATAGAGCAGGAGGGAATAAAAACCAAAGAGATAAGCATAAAAGATATTAATCTTAACAAGAAAGTAGAAGAAGCTCGGAAAGCTTTTACCGCTACCGAAGGGGACTATGACTATCAGAAGATTTGTGAGGAACTTTACCGGATACTTTTTGCCCCGGTAAAAGCTTTAATAGGGGATAAGACTACTATAGGCATAATTCCTCATCGCAGTCTTTTTTATCTGCCTTTTCAAGCTTTAAGGGGAGAAGAGGGATTTTTAGTCGACCGGTATGACTTATTTTATATACCTTCCGCCAGTGTCTATTCTTATTGTTTGAGCAAAAACAAAGAAAATAAAGAAAGTTATCTGGGGTTTGGTAATCCCTCTTTTGAAGGAAAAGACTTGGCTCCCTTGCCCTTAAGTGCAGAAGAAGTCAAGATTGTGGCTCGAAATTTCCCTTTTAATGATGTTTTTATCGATAAAGAAGCTACTGAGACGAAATTTAAGGAAATTTGTTCTAACTTTGATATTATTCATCTATCCACTCATGGCCTGGCTGATGACCAGAGACCGCTTTTTAGTGTAATTAGTCTAGCGCAAGATGAGAAAAATGATGGAGAAGTCAGGGCTTATGAAGTATTTTCTTTAAATTTAAAAGCTAATCTGGTAGCCTTAGGAGCTTGTGAGACCGGATTGGGTAAGTTAAGTGAAGCCGAAGGATTGGTAGGCTTGGTAAGGTCGTTCCTTTATGCTGGGACTCCTACAGTAATTGCCAGTCTGTGGAGTGTATATGATAGGCCCACAATGGAACTTTTTATAAAATTTTTTAGATACTGGAAACAGGAGGGGATGAGCAAAGTAGAAGCTCTGAGTCGTGCTCAAAGAGAATTAGCGGAAGAATACGGTCTCCCCGTTGCCTGGGCCGGGTTTATCCTGATTGGTGATTATAGATAATAAATATTTGATTAAATTATTTTTTTCTTCTCCCCACCGGGGAGAAAGGCAGGTGAGGGGGATTAATCGTAAAAATATACGCTAAGTGCTAAATTTAAAAATAAAAAATAGAAAGGAGAAGATATGATGAGAATAAAATTTAAATTAATTATCTTGACAGTTTTAATCTCTTTTTTGGTAAGCATTGGAATAGCTTATAGTCAGGGAAGTACATATACTGATCCTCAGGGTCGTTTTTCCTTTAACCTGCCTGCTGGGTGGAAAGCTGCTACACCTTATGATTCTGCTCAAGCAGCCTATTTTACTTATTCGGTTCAACAAGGGACTGTGGGAGAATTAATTGTGATGATTGAAGAGTTACCATTTAGTGCAAGTGTAGATCAATATGCAGCAGCAGCGGAAGAAAATGGCTTTAAACAACTTCCTGGCTATAAACCTGGGACTCAACTTCCCACATCTATTTTTGGTTTACCTGCAATAAAAAAGAATTTTGCTTTCAGTCCTCAGACCGGATTAACTTTACAAGCAGAAGCTTATATTTTTATTAGTGGTAACTCTGCCTATACTATCCTTTTGGATGTTTTACCTGATTATTTTGCTCAAATGGAACCAGGTTTTGCTCAAGCAGTGGCGAGTTTTCAAGTGCAAAGTGGGGCACCAATAGCAATTCAACCTACTCCTCAACCAGTTGTACCATCGACACCAGTTCCTACTCCACCAACCACAACTCCTACTCCACCAGTTATTTGTCCTACCCCTCAACCAACTGCACCACCTGTAACAACACCGGTTCCAAGTACTCCTAGTATACCCATTCAACCTCCAGCGACTGCTGGAATGAATATCTATACAGATCCCCAGGGTCGTTTCAGCATCCCCATTCCTGCTGGTAGTACTACTACTCAAACTACTGAAATAGGAGTTGTTTTAAACACACCTGATGGGGCAGGTATTGTAGTTATGTATACTCAAGGAGAACAATATGTTCAGGGTATGGTAAATCAGATTAAACCCAATCATCAGTTTCACGGGCAAAGCCAGCTGCAAGCTGGAAGCAGACAGGCCTTAGTTGAGCTTTATTCGAAGGTTAACCCCCAGGATAATGTAAATTATGCTACCGTAGTAGTTACTTATCCCGGTACACCCTTTATGATAATCGTAACTGTTCCAGCAGACAAATATAATCAAGCCCAGCCCTGGATACTGGAGATGATAAAAGGAACATCCATAAGATAAAAAACTGCCAGGGGACGGTCCTCTGGCAGTTTTTTAAAAAAGCTTTACAGAGATTTTATAGATTTTTTCTTGACAGAAAAGATAGTTTGGAGTATAAATAAATATAGAAAATAAAGCTGACAAAAATAGTATGAAAAAGAAGGGAAAGTTAAGATGCCAAACTATGATTTTGAATGTCAGGACTGTCATAAAACCTTTGAGGTCAGAGCAACTATCAAAGAGATGGAAGAAGGTAAGATATCCTGTGTAAAGTGTAAGAGCAAAAATATCAAGAGGATTT
>JAYELD010000131.1 GCA_034717215.1 Caldisericota bacterium | reverse complement strand
AAGGGCAGAAATTTTCCATTGAGTTTTGAAGACAAAAAAATATTGTGGTTATTGAAAGAAAAAAGAGTATAGTAAGATTGAATAGATAGTAATATTTGAAGGGAATTGAAGAGCAAACAGAATAACTGAATCTTTAAATATGGAAGGGAGGTGAAAATCTAAAAGTTGTATTCCAAAGAACTATGTAAATAAAAACCATATACATGGTTCTTGAGAAATATTAAATAACCAAGGAGGATATAAAAATGTTTTCTCGTAAAAAAGTATTTGTATTATTAATTTCAGTCATTGCAGTAGCAGTATTGCTAATGGTTGGAGCTACTTCTGCACTGGCAGCTGATAAGATTGTCTGGAAATCTTCAAGTTTTGGTCCTGCTTCAAATTTTTCACAGATTCACCATGATAAAGCCTGTGAAGCCATTACCCAAGCAAGTGGCGGGCGAATGGAAGTCAAGGCATTTGTCGGTGGTTCGGTTGTTCCTGAAACAAAAGAACTTGATGCTGTCCTTGAGGGCGTTCTGGACTTATGCTATACCTGTCCCATGTATAACCTGGATAAATGGCCGGCAGCCGGTTTAATTAGCTCCAGACCAGGTGGACTGCCCGGACAAATTTTAACACAGTGGTTTGATTATGGCGGAGGATGGCAATTGATGAACAAGATGATGGAGGGTTATAATGCCATGGTTATGCCCGGATTCTTATCTCCTGAGCCGGGTGAAGTGTTCCTTCATTCCAAAAGAAAGATAGAAACTGTGGATGACTTGAAGGGTCTAAAAGTGCGTACTTCCGGTGATGGCGGCGAAATTTTAGCCAGGCTGGGTGCTAATCCCATATTTTTACCTGGCGGTGAATTATACGAGGCAATGCAGAGAGGTACTATTGATGCCTTTGAATATGCAGGCCTATCAACCAATTGGAGTATGCATTTTAATGAAATTGCGGATTATGTTATTATATCACCCGTTCGGGCGCCGAGTGATCCCCACGTCTGGTTTGTGAATAAAGACTCCTGGGAAGCACTTCCTGATGATCTGAAAGTATTGGTGCAGAACGTGATCGCAAGATGGACACAGGAACAGCAAAATTTTGAAAGCCATTATGACATAGAAGCGCTACAAAATTTCAAGGATGCCGGAAATGAGGTATACAATCTCCCCAAAGAAGTAGCAGATGCCCTCTCACAAGAAGCTGTAGCATTTTATACAGAAAAAGCCGCTAAAGAGAGCCCGATATTTGGTGAGATTTTGGACTCCATGAATGCTTACGGAAAAAAGGCTGGATTATAGTAATCATTAGCTGGTAAATTTGTTTATTTGATCAGAGAATAACAAGGAGTTAAGAAGTATGATAATTTTAAGAAAAATGATTAGAGGCATTGATACATTAAGTGAGTATGCTGGTTTATCGGCTAGATGGCTTGCTTGGCTCCTTGTCCTGGTAGGCGCATACGAAACGATTATGAGACATTTCTTTAATGCGCCTACCGTTTGGGCATATGAAACCTTGACTATGGCTGGTGGAGCACTGTACATTTTGGGATGGTCTTACTGTCATTTGCATAACTCTCACATAAGGGTAGATCTATTTTTTCGTCTCCTTTCTCCAAAGAAAAAAGCGTTAATGGACATCATCAGCTCTTTAATATTCTTTTTTCCATTAATGATAGTACTGGTATTTATTTCTACCAAATGGGCAGTGAGAGCATGGAGAATTAATGAGATCATGATTTCTACCTATTGGTACCCCCCGGCCGCTCCATTTAGAACGATATTTGCTGTAGGAGCATTTTTGTTGCTTCTTCAAGGCATAGCTAAGTTTATCCGTGACCTATATTTTGTAATAAGGGGTGAAGCAATTGATTGAATTAAGTGAACAAGTCATTACTGTTTTGATGTTAGGGGGAGTGCTTACCCTAGTCATGACGGGTTTCCCTATTGCTTTTGTAATAGCCAGCGTAGCACTCATTATGGGTTTTATTTTATTTGGGGGAGATATAACGTACCATATTTTATACAGTCGGATGTATAGCATGGTACTAAGTTATCCGTTCCTGGCTGTTCCTCTTTTTACTTTTATGGGCGTTATCCTGCAGATGTCTGGAATCGTTGAAGAACTATATACGGTACTATATGAAGGTATGCGCGGATTGAGGGGTGGGTTAGCTATTGTTACTATAGTATTTGGTACTATCCTTGCGGCATGTTTAGGTGTCATCACTGCTTCTGTTACCATGTTGACATTGATTGCACTGGGACCCATGGTGACAAGAGGCTATGATAAATCAATCGCTTCAGGTTCAGTTGTTGCCGCTGGTACGTTGGGAATACTTATTCCTCCCAGTATTATGTTGGTTGTCTATGCACCACAAGCCGGCCTTTCTATCGGACAGATGTTTATGGCTGCTTTTATTCCCGGTCTAATCCTCTCGGGTTCCTATATTGCCTACGTAGGAATTCGGTGTTACCTGAATCCAAAATTAGGACCACCGGTTTCAGAAGAGAAAAAGCAGGAACTGCCTTATTGGGTAAGAACGATAAAATTATTAAAAGCATTACTTCCACCGGTATTAATCATTTTATCGGTTTTAGGTACCATATTCCTGGGGATAGCTCCCCCCACTGAAGCGGCAGCCATGGGAAGTTTGGCTGCTGTTCTCTTAGCGGTAGCCTACCGAAAAATGACTTGGGATCTTGCCAAACGGGCAGCATTAGAAACACTCAGAGTGAGTTCATTTGTACTTCTGATCGCAGGAATTTGTTACGCTTATGTCGGAGTGTTTATGAGTGCGGGTTGCGGTAATGTTGTAAAAGAGGCAATTTTAGGCGTACCAGGTGGAAGATGGGCTTCTTTTGGCGTAATAATGATAATCGTCTTTCTTTTAGGGATGTTTATCGAATGGATAGGCATTGTCTTTATCATTGTTCCAATATTATCACCCGTTATAGTCGCTTTAGGATTTGATCCACTATGGGCTGGTATGATGGTTTGCATCAATTTACAGATGGCATTTCAGACACCTCCCATGGCAATGTCAGTTTTTGTTTGCCAGGGGGTTGCTCCGCCAGAACTTGGAGTTACGTTGAATGACATAATAAAGGGAGTCATTCCATTTATTGCCATTATAGCCTCCTGTCTGGTTCTTTTTAGTATATTCCCACAGATTATTACATGGCTGCCAAACCTTATGATGAAATAGGTTATACAATAAATTAGATTATTTGGAGGAGGGGAAAACCTTCTCCTCCAAATGTATCATAAGTCGGTCTGATAATCTTCGACATACTTTCAAAACCCCGTATATTATGTTGTTTTTTATGGAAAAACACTCGTTAAAAGCAATACAAATAAAACAATTAATTTTAAGTCACGACTTTAATATTTGAAAACCTTATTTGGAAATTTCTTTAGATTATGTAAGAATGAAGGAAGAGTACATATTTAAAAATAATATTGGCATGGGAATTGATGATTTATAAAAATAAACTAAGCTAAAAATATTTATTCAGGTGCAATAGATATAATATTTATAAAATAACCGAGATATTACAGATAAGTGTTTGCAAAAAAAATGAGGCGAAAAGCTTATGATAGAGGATATTAAGGTAAGAAAAATAAAACAAAATTTTGATAAAACAAGAATAGACAATTTATCTGAATACGTTCATCAATCTTTTAAAAAATCTGATTTAAAAGACAGAATTAAATCAGGTGACAAAATCGGGATAACTGTAGGTAGTAGGGGTATTACTAATATTAAATTGATTGTAAAAGAAGTTGTTTCTGAATTAAAAAATCTCAATGCTTTACCTTTTATTCTACCTGCAATGGGAAGCCATGGAGGTGCAAATAGTGAAGGACAAAAGGAGGTTTTAGCTTCTTATGGTATAACGCAAAAAGAAATGGGTGTTCCCATATTACCTTCTATGGAAACGATACAAATTGGAAAAGTAGAAAATCGTATTCCTATATATTTTAGCAAAATTGCGATGGAAGCAGATGGTATAATTGCTTTAAATAGAGTTAAAATGCATACAGATTTTAAAAGTAAGATTGTTGAAAGTGGAATGTCTAAAATTTTAGCGATAGGATTAGGTAAGGCAAGAGGGGCAAGTACTATTCATTCTTTAGGAGTATATGGTTTAAAAAATGTTATTCCACAAGCAGCGGAATTAATAATTACAAAGGCTCCCATTATTCAGGGCATAGGTATTTTAGAAAACAGTTATGACCAAACGATGAAAATATCTTTTGTCCCACCAGAGGATATAATTAAAGTTGATAGTGAATTGTTAAAAATATCTAAGGAAGTAATGCCAATGTTACCAATTGACGACCTAGACGTAGTAATAGCTCAGGAGATTGGTAAAAATATAAGTGGAACTGGATTTGATACAAATGTAATAGGAAGACTGTACATTAACGGAGAAAAAGAAATTATAAAACCAAGAATTAAAAGGTTGATCGTTTTTGACATTACAGAAGAATCTCATGGCAATGCGTTAGGGATTGGTTTAGCTGATATTACAACCAGACATCTTGTTAATAAGATAAATTATAAAGATATGTATGCTAATACAATAACTAGCACCTTCTTAAACCGCGCTAAAATACCTATAATTGCAGATTCAGAGAAAGAAGCTGTTGAAATAGCAGTAAAAACTTGTTGGAAATTAAAACAGAGTGATGTAAAATTACTGATAATGAAAAATACTCTAGATCTTAAATATTTATATGTTTCAAAAGCTGCTTGGGAAGAAATCAAAGATAATGGAAATATTAAAACGTATGGAGATTGGGAAAAATTATCTTTTGATGAAAATGGGAAAATGAAAACCAGATTATAATTTAAGAAATAAAGAGAATTAATAAATTTATATTTTTAAATATATAGTTTTTGACTTTCTTTTAATGATTGCAAAATTTTTCCAGGTCTTGATGAAAATATGTTTTTACCTGCAAATAAAAGATACAAAGGAACTTTAAAAGATATCTCTCAAATAATTGAGAGTGCAATTGGTAAAATAGATAAGGAATTTAAAGCAAACAGTAAAAAAGGGCTTTACTATTGCTTTTTTAAACAACGGACCTTTATGTAAGAATAAACTTGGCATGAAAATTGCTTATATTGCAAAGTTAGAGATAATTTAATAAAATTAAAACCATATTAACTGGGGTATAATGAATGATTTACGTAATAGCAGATGATTTAACAGGCGCTAATGATACTGGAGTGCAATTTGCAAAAAAAGGTTATAACACAATGGTATCAATATTGGATAAGCAATCAACAATAATTATTCCTGATAATTTAGATGTTTTTGTAGTGGATACCGAGACTCGTGAATTGAAAAGTAAAATTGCCAGAGAAAAATTAAGAAATATTTTAAAAAAAATAAATATTAATAAAAATGACATGATTTATAAAAAAGTAGATTCAACTTTAAGAGGCAACGTAGGTGATGAAATTGAAGAAATAATGAATATTTTAAAAAAAGATATTTGTGTTTTTAGCCCCAGTTATCCGTCTTACCAAAGAATAACTATAGGTGGTTATTTAGTTGTTGACCAGAAGCCTTTAGAGTTAAGTGAGTATTCTTGCTATAACTCAACGCAAATAGAAAATTCTTCTATTTCGTTTTTATTAAAAAGGCAAACGGACTTTCCTGTTGCACAGATTGACTTAAAAGATGTTGCTAAAGGGCAAAAAACAATTTTACTAAAAATAAACGAATTATACCAAAAGGGAAATAAAATAATAATTATTGATTCTACCAATGAGGAACATTTAAAGGATATATTTGCTAGCGGCTTAAAGTTTGATGGATCAGTTTTATTTTCAGGATCCGCAGGGTTAGCTAATCATTTTCCTAATGTATGTAATAAAAATGGAGATCTTAAAATTAATATTGAAAATAATAAAGGTCCGGTTATGGTAATTGCGGGTTCGCGAAATTCTATAATGGAAGATCAAATAAATTATCTTAAAAATAGGTTAAATTTTACCGAATTAAAAATAGATTTAGAGCAGATTTTTTCTAACAAAAGCAAAATTTTAGATAATTATAATACTAAATGCATTGAGGCTATAAAAACTAACCGCGATTTAGTAATACACACTAATGCTATTTATAATGAAGAGAAATTGATAAATAAAAAGGTGATGTTAAAATACAATCTTAGTTTTAGAGAATTAGAGATTTATATTAAAACTTTTCTTGGTGAACTCATATCTAAAATATTAAAAAATAGT
>JAYELD010000130.1 GCA_034717215.1 Caldisericota bacterium | reverse complement strand
TGAATGGAGGAGTAGAGAAGACGGTACAGAGATGTATTATACGGGACCACGATAAAGATAAATTTGAAAAAAGAAAGAAATTTATAAAAGAATGTACGCATTTTATTAATAAGAAATATGGCAAGGGGACAGTGGAGCTGCAATTAAAAGATACGTATTGCAACATGAAAGAGGTCATTGCTAAAAATCCTCAACTAATTAATATTGCACAAAAAGCAATTAAAGACGCTGGAATTAGTCCCATTGTAAAGCCGATACGAGGTGGAACTGATGGAGCTCAATTTTCATTTATGGGGTTACCAACACCAAATTTATTTTCAGGTGGGCATAATTTTCATGGCATATATGAATATATACCAATATTTGCTATGGAGAAAGCGGTTGAAGTTATAGTAAATATTGTTAAAGAGTTTGGGAAGATAGAGTAGTAATATTTTATGAAGTTGTTCTCCAAAGTGGAGTAAAAATAGCAAAATACTTTAGTAGCGATGCAATTTTTATTTTAGTTTTTTTCGCCTACAAAAACAATCATTTTTGTAAAAAACTCTCTTAGAGGTGTTTTTAATAAAAATATGCCCCTTTCTTTCAGCGGTATAATCTTGTAATGGATTGGTTCAAATGGATTTTCATATTTTATAATGTGTTCGCATCGTTTTACCGTCATTCTATTAATATATGTGATTTTTTCTTCTCCATTTACTGTACCGAATCTTAAATTTACTCTTTTTCCATAGGATTTTGTATTTTCTGCAAGTTTTTTATATGCATTTATAAGAACAGGTTCGGGAAACAGGATATGTACATAAGGGATACCAATAAGATCCGAAAGGTGCGCACCGTATGGATGGTAGTACGGTGGTGAATTGATAAAAATTTTACCTCTACCTTTTAGCACTCTGTAAGCTTCTTTCAATACTTTTTCGGGATTTTGCAGGTGTTCAAATACATCGTTCATTACGCAAATATCAATTGAATTTTCCTTAAGAGGCATATTCTCTGCATTTGCTATATGGAATTCAATGTTCTTTGTATTTTTCGACATCGCAAATGTTTTTGCTTGTTTTATAAATCCTTTTTCTGTGTCTATTCCTATTACTTTTTTGGCTCCATTTAATGCATAAAATGTGCTTTTTCCCCCACTGCCTGTTCCGATATCCAGTATGGTCTTGTTTTGTATTTCTCTTAAAAGATCTATTTCAGGGAGGTAGTAATAACTGATGTGTTTTGATTGCTCAAATTCCCACTCTGCGAATGTTTTTATTGCTGCATCTTCCAAATTGAATGGATGGGCAGGGCGATTGAAAAATCTGTTCATAAAAATAAGAAGGTTTATGCCGATACTATTTTTATACATTTTTATCCTTTCATGCGGAAATTTATTGGCTGTTCTATTTTATTGTTATTCTGTGATAAGTCAAAAAGCCCCAACCCCTCCCCTCTCGTCTTTCAATCTCTCGAATCTTGGAGAGATGCAAAAGTTTTTGGTCAGAGATGCAGGACAGGGCCAGGGCACAACTCAGAGAGGATTATATGCATATTTCAAGTTTTGTCAAATTAATGTATGAGTTACTTTTGATTTGTCAAAATTATTAAACTCTTTGTGCAAAATTAAGTAACGGGCATCTTCAATGCGGTAAATATTTGCAAGATACCCGTCACTTGTTAACGTATATTAATCAAATGTGTATATAACTTGTACGGTTGCCTGGATTGTAAGCATGCCGCCTTCTATTGGAATTTCCAAATTTTCTCCTTTTCCTTCCAATGCCATATCGATGCTTCGTATTTGATTGGAAATAGAGCCGATAGAAATAGTTTTTATTCCGGTAATCATGTATCTTGTTCCATTTAATGATATTTCTGCTTGCGCTTTTGCGTTGTCCATTGCTTTTTTAATTGCTTCGAGTTTTAGTTCTTCGCGGTTTGAAATGTCAAACGAGACTCCATTTATTATATTTGCTCCATTTTCTCCTGCACATGTGAGAATTGCTCCGGCATTGTTAATTGTACATTTTACTTTGAAAAACTCGCTTGCCCTGAAGTGATCTAAAATAGATTTTCCAGTTTCTTTATCCCAGCGATAAATAGGCACAAGGCTTAACCCTGTTGTTTTAATATCTTTCTCTTTTATCTCTCTTTCTTTCAGTGCGTCGATAATTGCGTTTGCCTGCGAGGACATTTTTTCCATTGCAATACCTGCATTTTCATTTTCCGACTGTATGCCAAATGATACGTATGCGATGTCGGGGGTTACTTGCATGGTGCCTGTACCTGTTACGGATATCAGGTGATATTCATCTACGCTTATACTCTCTGCGGCTACGCTACCTTTTGGCAATGTGCTTCCACCAATTACTACAGTACTTAAAACCAGTACAGTCAAAATAAAAACGGCAATAAATTTTTTACTCATGCTGTTCCTCCTTTTCTTTTTTTATAAATTAAATAAATTATATAGAGAATAACAACCCAAGGAATTACCCAGCCAACAAATATTATAAACCCAGCCAATGAAGAAACAAGAGCGTTCAATGCTATTTTCCATGCAGCGACAAGGCGCAGAAGTATTTCTGGTTTTTCTACTGGAATTTTTCCTTCTTCTGTGATGCTTATTGTAATCTCAGAAAAATCTGTGTGAAATGTGATGTAATTCATTCTTCCTTTAATTTGTTCGATTTCACTTTCTACTTTTTCCAGTTCATTTCTCAAGGCGATCATATCTTTTACATCGTTTGATTTGCTTAGCCAAGAAAGAAGGAGATTTTTTTGGGATTCAAGCACTTTGATTCTTGACGAAAGATCTACGTATTCACCCGTGACATCCTTGGTTGACACGCGCATATTTTCTGTTTTTCCAAGTTTTGAAATTTGCTCAGCAAATGTGTCAAAATCTTTAGAGGGGATCATTATGCTAACAATTCCATAATAGTATTCATCTTGCTTGTAATAGTTTGAATTTGAAACAAAACCATCCAAACCTTTTGCGGTAAAGATGATTTTATTCCATACATCGAAGAATTTTCCTTTTTCTACCTGTAAGCTTGTGCTGCCATTTTTAATTATTTTGAGGCCAAACTGAGCATTTGTATCGCTTTTACCAAAGTAGGTACCAGACTCTCTTGTAGTTTCATCTTCAAAGGTTGTGTCTTGCGGATAGGATGACAGAAACTCGTTTGTCTGGTTTTGTGGAAGTATTGTTTTTCCAATTTTACTTATTTTTGTTTCAAGAAAAAGATAACTTACCCCGCCGATACCTATTATTACCACGATGATAAGCAATGCCAAAACAGTTTTGTTTTTCTTTAAAAAATTTACAAAATTATTCATTTTTTCCTCCTTTTTATTTTTAGACAAGCTGATGCCTAAAAAGTTCGGTTATTTTAAAAAATTTTAATTATTTTCTATTTGCAAAATTTGAAATTTCCTTTACAATATTTATAGATTTTACATGGAGAAGTGGGAATAAATGTGCCCACTTTTTCGTTTGATGGAGAGAATTTATGGATAGAATAAATGAAATTGCAAAGAGAAGTGCTGAGCGATTCGGATTAATATTGGTAGAGTGTTTGGTTCTGGGCGACAGAATTGAAGCAGTTATTTACCGAATGGGTGGTATCGTAGGTATTAAAGATTTGGAAAATATAACGAAGGAAATTCAGAGCGAACTTTTTTCTGTTGGGCTTGAAGGAGCATACAGTATTGCACTCTCTTCACCTGGGTTGAGTAGGGTTTTGAAAACAAGGGAAGAAATTGATATTTTTGCTGGGAATGAGGTAAAAGTTTCTTTTAAGGACGGCGAGAGTATAATAAGAGAAACGGTTGTGCTTGAAGGATTTTCTGGCGATAATGTTGTATTTAGAAAAAATGGAGAAAAATTGGAAGTGCCATTCGATAAGGTGGTGAAAATTTCTCTTTATAATGAGTTGTTGGAAAAGAGAGGTGAGAAAAAATGATAGATATTGATATATTGAGGAACATAGAAGAGGAAGAAGGTGTTTCTAAAGATTATATTATGGAAGTTATACAGACGGCACTGCAAGCTGCTTATAGAAAAACATTTGGTGAACAGAATGCTGTTGTTAAAATAGACCTTTCTCGTGGTAGTGTCAAAATTTATGCAGAGAGGATAATTGTGGAACAGGTAGAAAATCCAGTACTTGAAATAAGTGCTAAAGAGGCGAAGAAATTTAGTGACAGTGTAGAAATAGGCAGTACCGTTCTTATTGAAATTCCAACAAGTAAACTTTCTTCAACGGGAATTCGCACAGCGCGGCAAGTTTTTCAACAAAAGATACTTGAGAAGAAACGAGAGGTTGCATTTGAAGAATTTTCTGGACTTGTAGGTACAGTAATCACAGGAAGGGTGACGAGGAAGAAAGGAAGAGGGGAAATTGGCATAAGTATTGAGCCTCACAATATTGAGGGTGTTATAATCCCGGAGGAAGCTATTCTTGGAGAGCAGCTAAGAAAAGACAAATTGGTGAAGGCGTTAATAAAAGAAGTGAAAAGCAGTGTTAAAGGGCCTCAAGTTATTTTGTCCCGTGCATGCCCAGAATTTTTGGAAAAACTTGTAAATGTGGAAGTGCCAGAGGTTCAGCAGGGCATTGTTGAAATTAAAGATACTGTAAGAGAACCTGGTTTGAGAGCTAAGATGGCTGTTGCTACAAAAAATTTACGAGTTGATCCTGTGGGAGCATGTATTGGTACCAAAGGCGTGCGAATTAATGCAGTTTCGAGAGAATTGAACAGAGAGAGAATTGACGTAATCAGGTATAATACAAATACTGTAATCTATATAGAGAATGCACTAAGTCCGGGAAAAGTTGAGAGAGTTGAGATTATTCCTAAGACTAATGAAGCTAATGTTTATGTGTTTTCTAAAAATTATCCTTCGACACTTGGAGGAGGAGGCATTAATGTAAAACTTGCTTCTAATCTTACTGGATACAGGATTCACCTTATTGAATTATCAGAGGAAGGTGATGCAAGTGAACAAAAATAAGATGAGAGTTTATGAAGTTGCTAAAAAACTGGGAATAAAATCTCCTAGATTGATTAAAATTTTAGGGGAATTGGGAGTTGATGTGAAAGGGCATTTATCGTCACTGGAGCCCGATGCGATTTTTTTGGCAGAAGAGTATGTTAAGGAGATGTACAAAAAACAGGAAGTTACGGAGAAAAAATCTCAAAAGATAGCTGGCGATATTAATGTCGAGGTGTTTGCAAAACGCTTTAAGGTCCCGGAAAGAACAGTAAAGGAACGAATTATGAAATTGGGAATTCCTTATAAACCTGACAGAAAGCTCTCAAAAACTGAAGTACATTATCTTGCTTCCGAGTTAAATTTTGACGTACCAGAGTTTAAAGATAAAGAATTTTTAAAACAATTGTGTTCCCGTACACCTGTTGTAACTGTAATGGGGCATGTAGATCATGGCAAGACTACATTGCTTGATACAATAAGAAAGACATCTATTGCTGCCCAGGAGAAAGGACAAATTACTCAGGCAATTGGAGCCTCTGTTGTTAATATAAATGGAAAAGAAATCATCTTCATTGATACTCCGGGCCATGAGGCATTTACGGAAATGCGCTTGAGAGGGTCGTTAGTTACGGATATTGTTGTTCTTGTTGTTGCAGCAGATGAGGGTGTTAAGGATCAAACGATAGAATCGCTGGATCATGCTCGTGCTGCTGATGTTCCAATTATTGTAGCACTTAATAAAATTGATAGACCAAATGCTGACCCAGAAGCTGTAAAAAAACAACTTGCTGATAGAGGTCTACTTCCAGAGGAATGGGGCGGATCAACAATATATGCCAATGTTTCGGCAAAGACAGGAAAAGGGGTAGGAGAGCTTCTTGAAATGATTAATTTACAAGCAGAACTTCTTGAACTTAAAACAAACCCTACTGCTCTTTGCTCAGGTACTGTGATTGAATCAGAAATGCATAAGAATATTGGTCCACTTGCTACGGTAGTTGTTCAAACTGGTGCATTAAAGGCAAGCGATTACATTAGAGTAGGAGATGTTGTTGGAAGAGTGAGATTCCTTACAGATATTAGAGGTAAAATGGTCAAAAAAATTAAGGCTGTTTCTGTTGTGGGAATTGCAGGACTTCCCAGCGTGCCAAAGGCGGGTGAGATATTCTATGTAATAGATAATATTAAGGATGCAAAAGAGGAAACAAAGCAAATTGAAATTGGAAGAAGAGCCCAACAAATGGAGATTCAGACTGTTTCTAAAACTATGGATGATTTATTTAGAGAGATGGAGAAAAAGGAGATTAAAAAGCTTTTTGTTATTCTCAAAGCTGATACGCAAGGCTCACTTGAAGCAGTAAAACATGCGGTAGAAGAACTTAAATCTCCTGTTCCTATTGATATTATCCATGAAGGTGTTGGCGGAATAGTTAAAAGCGATATCTTGCTTGCAGAAGCGACAAAAGCAGTCATATTAGGTTTTAGTGTACGTCCTACTACGGAGGCTAAAAAAGATGCCAAAGCGAGAAAAATAGAAATAAGGACTTATGATATTATCTTCGAATTAATAGACGATATTGAACGGTTGCTTAAAGGAATGGTTAAACTAGAAGTTAAAGAAGTGGTAGTTGGCAGGGCTACTGTAAAACAGGTATTTAAGGTAAGTGGTGCTGGCACGATAGCCGGTTGTATTATTAGTGAGGGAAAGATAGTAAGGGATGCCAAAGCAAAAGTTTTGCGTAATAATGCTGTCATATATGATACAGTGGTTTCATCCCTGAAAAGATTCAAAAAAGATGTAAAAGAAGTCGCAAAGGGATATGAATGTGGTATAGGATTGAAAAACTTTAACGATATTAAGGTAGGAGACGAAATCGAAATAAGTAAAAGTAGCGAATCTGATACACAATAATGAGTTTGCATGTCTGTCCTACACCGATTGGCAATTTAAAGGATATTACGCTGCGGGTAATTCTTGTGTTGAGGAAAGTGGATCTTATAGCCTCAGAAGACACACGAATTACCCGTATTTTATTAAACAAATACGCTATACATACCCCGATCACAAGTTTCCATAGTTATTCCAGTGCGCGTAAATTAGGAAAACTTGTGGAAGAAATGGAAAGAGGGAAAGAGATTGCTCTTGTGACAGATGCAGGCACTCCTGGCATTTCTGATCCTGGCTATAAACTTATTAAAGCTTGCATTGATAAAGGAATACATATCGAGGTTTTGCCTGGGCCTACTTCTTTTGTCCCGGCACTTCTTCTTTCAGGGTTTTCTCCCGCCCATTTTATTTTTTATGGATTTCTCCCAAGGAAAAAAGGTAAAAGAAAAAAGATTTTACAGGGGTTCAAAGATTTTCCCGGCCCTGTTATTTTTTTTGAATCCCCTTTCAGGGTAAAGCAATTTCTCTCTGAGCTTATAGAAAGTGCGGGCGATGTAAATGTTGCGGTAACCCGTGAAATTACAAAGATTTACGAGGAAACATTGAGAGGTAGAGCGTCAGAAATTCTTGATGAACTAGAGGGCCGCTCAGTAAAAGGGGAAATCATTATAATCGTGTCTTATAAATAGTACTGTTCGCTCTACTTTAAGTCTTGATGCCGTATTTTCTTGGATTTTCCTTTAGATTAAATCTTTTTTATTATTTTTTTACCAAGAGATAAACTTACAAAACTGTCTTTTCTGGGAACTTTTAATATTTTCTCCTTTTTTTAGAATTTTCATATAGGTCTAGCGAGCAAACATTACAATTCCATATAGATTTTTTTAAAATATTATCCGGAGTCTCAAATGTATGTAACTCATACAACTTCTTGACAGTTTATTAAATGAAGGTATAATAAATTTTAACAAATATCGGAAAGGAGCGAAGATATAATGGAAGAAATTGAGAAAACATTCTCAAAGGAACAAGCCGCGATAGAAGCCGAACGATGTCTTTATTGTTATGATGCCCCTTGTGAAACAGCATGTCCAGCACATGTTCCTATTGCTGAATTTATTCAATCTATACGCACCGATAATCTAAAAGGAGCAAGAGAAATTATTCAGGAAGCACATCCCTTTATTGAAACATGCGGCAGAATTTGTCCTGAAGAGAGTTTCTGCCAAAGTGTTTGCACAAGGATAAAAATGGATACACCCATTAAAATTAGAGAGCTTCACAGATATATAACGGATAATACGGACCCTTCCGAGAACCTTGAACTTGTACCCGCTACAAAAGGAAAAATTGCTATTGTAGGTGGCGGTCCTGCAGGTCTTGCTTGTGTAAGAGAGCTAAGAAGATTTGGTTATAAGCCGGTTGTTTTTGAGAAGAAACAGTTGGGGGGAGTTCCTGCTAATGAAATATCTGCAACACGACTTCCAGAAGAAATAGAAAAAAAAGAAGCTCGTTTTCTTCAGCATAATTTTGTGTCGGAGATAAAAGATATCGCAATAAAATCATTGGGAGAATTAAACGAAGAGTACAGCGCAATTTTTATTTCAACAGGTCTTTCTGGGGAGCTTAACTTAGACATACCAGGGAATAATTTAGATGGTGTTTACTATTCACGAGAACTTCTCAAGCGGGCAAAATCCGGTTTTAGGTTGCCACACTTTAAAAGAATAGGAGTAATAGGTGGTGGTAATGTGGCAGTGGAAGTAGCAAGTGTTTTAAAAATTGAAGATCCATTACGCGATGTCGAGGTGATATATAGAAGAGGCACAAAAGAACTAAAGGCGTTTAAGAAAGAAATTGAAGAAGCAATCGATCTAGGCGTAACATTCCAATTCCTTGCAATTCCAAAGAAGATTAAAGGTGATAAAAGGGTAGAGGGGCTTGTTGTGACAAGAGCGCACCTTGGCGAAAAAGATACATCCGGAAGGAGGTACCCTGTACCAATCCCAAATTCTGATTTTATAATTCCTCTTGATGCTGTAGTGATTGCCATAGGGCAAAAAGCTGATGTTTATTTTCCTAAGGTGGAAAAAAACGCGAAAGGTTTAGTAAAAGTCAGTGATGACTTGATGACAAATGTAAAAGGTGTTTTCGCTGGAGGCGATATTGTAAGGGGAGCAAGCACTGTTGTTGAATGTGTAGCAGATGGCAAAAAGGCTGCGCAAAACATTGCGAAGTATTTAGAGGGAGGAAAAAATGTATAAAAAAATAGATCTTTCTATGGAATTTTTAGGCATTCGCCTGGAGAATCCATTTATTCTTTCCGCAGCACCTCCTACGGATGAGTTTGATATAGCATATAACGGATTAAAAGCAGGTTGGGGAGGCGTAATATTAAAAACGACATCTGTCGAAGGAAATTCTGTCCCGCTTAAATACCCTATGATGTCTTCATTTGGTTCGATGAGCAGAAAAGTTATTGGTTTGGGTAATATTGATCTTATTTCTGGATATCATATTGATGAAATTGAAAAGAGGGTAAAAATATTAAAGGAAGTATTTCCTGAAAAAATGATTGGCGCATCTATTATGGGCGCAAAAAAGGAAGATTGGCAGACACTTGTGGGACGGTTGAAAAAAGCTGGCGTTGATCTTATAGAATGTAGTTTTAGTTGCCCTCAGGGAAGTATGGGCGAAGAAGCAGGGAGAATGCTTGCTCAAAGTATTGAAGCAACGGAGAAAGTGGCACGGTGGGTAAAAGAGGCAGCAGAGGATACTCCCGTGCTGATTAAGATAACCCCGCAGGTTACAGACATTGTTGAAGTAGCAAAAGCCGTGAAAAAGGGTGGCGCAGATGGCATTACTGCGAGTAATACAATCCCATCTTTATTAGGCATTGATATAAACACATTTGAGCCATATCCTTCTCTTTTTGGAAAAGGCGCATATTCAGGCCTTTCGGGTCCTGCCATAAAACCTATTACCTTACGTACTATTGCAGAAATTGCCAAAAATGTGGACATTACAATTTCCGGGAATGGTGGTGCATTTAATTGGAGGGATGTCGTAGAATTTATGTCTGTTGGAGCTTCGAATGTGCAATTCTGTACATTGCCTATGCATTATGGATTTAGGACAATAAAGGATTTGAAAAGAGGTTTTGCTCATTATTTATCTGATATGGGGTTTAATTCTCCTCTGGATGTTGTTGGAAAGGCGCTGCCAAATATTAAATCTCAGGATGAGCTTCCCTCACCTAAAACTCGTGCTGAATTAGTGGAGGAAAAATGTGTTGGTTGCGGCCTTTGCTATTCAGCTTGTTCTGATGGTGGGCATATGGCAATTGATTGGGATAGTGAGAAGAGATTGCCTCATTTCGATGAAGAAAAATGTGTTGGATGTGCAATGTGTATGCAGGTTTGCCCTGTGGATGCAATTAAGATGAATGAAAAAATAGAGAACAGCAACAATGTGCATTATTTTGTAGAAAAAAGGTGAAATGATGCAGGCAATGGATATTGGTTTTACTCTGAATGGCAAGAAGTATAAACTGAGCGTTCCTGTAAATGCAACACTTCTTGATGTTATACGAGATAAAATGCATCTTACCGGAACAAAAGAAGGCTGTGGTAAAGGAGAATGCGGGGCATGCACAATTTTATTTAATGGGAGAAGCGCGAATGCCTGTTTAATTCTTGCGCCTCAGGCAGATGGTGCAGAAATTGTCACAATTGAAGGGACAGACGTCGAGAGAAAATTGCTTCCTATACAGAAAGCATTTGTAGAAGAAGGAGCTATACAGTGTGGTTTCTGTACACCGGGGATGATTATGTCGTCTCTTTATCTGTTCAACAAGAACCCGAATCCTTCGATTCCTGAGATAAGAGAAGGGATTTCTGGGAATCTTTGCCGTTGCACGGGATATGTGAAAATTATAAAGGCGATAGAAAGGGCAAGTAAAGATATTGGTAAATAACATTAAAGCTATTTTACTTTTTGCTGGGGAATCAAAGAGAATGGGAAAATTAAAGCCCTTGCTTTCAATAGGTGAGAAAACTGTGGTAGAGGCAGTTTTAAATGAATACCATGCGTCATCTCTTTCCGAGGTTGTACTGGTCCTCGGTTATAGGGCAGATGATGTTAAAAAAACTATTAATGAAAAAATTAGCAGCAACAAACTTAAGGTAGTTGTAAACAAAGGTTTTAAGAAAGAGATGTTTTCTTCCATCCAGACAGGATTATTAGAGATAAAGGATGCGGAAGGAATTTTGATAGGACTTGGGGATCAAGTGCTTATTACATGCGATATTATTAACGAATTGACAGAAAGTTATGTAAAAGGTAAAGTACTTATTCCAACTTTTCAAAGGAGAAAGGGACATCCTGTTATAATCCCCTATACAATGAGAAACGAAATTTTAGCAATGGATGCAGAGAAAACGACATTAAAAGATGTATTGAGCAGGCATAGGGATATAATAAATTTTTTAGAAATGAAAAGCGATAAGGTTCTTATTGATATGGATACAAAAGAAGAATATGAAAGGATTAAAGCTATATGGAAAAAATAGAAACGCAAAAAGCGGTAGGGAAAATTTTAGGAGCTGATGTGACAGAAGTTGTTCCTGGCGTTAAAAAGGGTCCTCTTTTTAAAAAAGGGCATATTATAAGAAAAGACGATATTGTGCCTCTTCTTTCAATAGGGAAACACTATGTATGGATATTTAGCGAGAGAGAAGGTTTTATTCACGAGGATGATGCGGCGATAGAGATGATGAGTTTAATAAAAAAAGAAAATCTTAGGTTAAGTCCTCCAAGCGAATCCAAAGTAAAGCTTTTTGCTGAAGTTAAGGGCGTCCTTATTATAAATACGAAAGGGCTTGAAGAAATAAATCGATTAAAAAATCCGCGTGTTGCCACAAAGCGTAATTTTTCGTTCGTAGAAAAAGACGCTCCTGTTGCTATAGGCAAAGTAATGCCACTTGAAATACCGATGATTGGAATGGATGAAATAAGGAGCATTGCAGAGGAATATTACCCCATTATAGACCTTTTGTCTATTAACAATCATAAAATAGCTCTTTTCCCTGTGGGAAATGAGTTTATCGAGGGAAGACGAGAAGAGACGATGAGTGGACGGATAAAGCAATATCTTGAACAGTTGGGGCAGGATATTGTTTTAGAAAAAATTCTTCCCGATGATGTTTCTAAGATCAGAGAGAGCGGAATGGATGCGTTTGAAAAAGGTTCTGATATCATAATATATATGGGCGGCATGGCTATTGACCCGGATGACAAGACCGTTGAAGGAATTGAAAAAATGGGTGCGGATATAGTAATGTACGGCGTACCAATGTGGCCGGGAACTACATTTATTTTGGCATACAGAGATGGGAAAGTTATTCTTGGAATTCCTTCTTCCGCAGGATTTATGGAGAAGGGGACAAGTTTTCATAAAATTATGCCAATTATACTTTCCAATTATATAATTTCCCGTGATACACTTATAAAAATGAGTGAAGGGGGTTTTATCGATGCAAGAAATTTATGAAAAAATTGTGGAGCTTATCCATAACAAGAAAGAGTTTGTTTTAGCGGCTGTTGTTAGTGCAGAAGATTCAACGGCGGGTAAAACAGGTTTTAAAATGATAATTTTGCCTGATGGCAAATTCTTTGGTACGATTGGTGGAGGTGTCGTTGAAAAAGATGTAATAGATTCTGCGATGAATTTATTTAGAACGAGAAAGCCATTTTTAAAAACTTATACTTTGCAAGAGGGTGATGAAACTTCCCTTGGTATGGTGTGTGGCGGAACACTCTCTGTGTATATGGAATATGTGGGACCGAAACAGCAATTTGTAATATTTGGTGCAGGGCACATTGGAAAAAAATTATATAATATAACTATACTGGATGATTCTTTTGATGTGATAGTTTCTGATAAAAGAGCAGATTTTGCGAATGAAAAAATGTTTCCCAAGGCATCAATATTTGTGAATAGCAATTTTTATGAAACTGTGAGAAGTATGTCTCTAAATGATGGCGCAGTTGCTGTTATTGTGACATCAGGTGGAGAAGATGACCCATATATTTTAAAGGCACTGTATGAAAAAAATATAAAGTATCAGTATATTGGTATGATGGGAAGTTTAAACAGAAGGAGTAAATGTTTTGAAAAGGCGAAAGAATTAGGAATAAGCAGTGATTTTTTGGATAGAATATATGCACCTACTGGTATTGCTATAGGCGGGGATACACCTTTTGAGATTGCGATTGCTATCCTTGCTGAGATAATTGCTGTAAGAAGAGGTGCGGTTGATAAAGTTAAAACAGAGAAAAAAATACATGATGAAGACACTGAACTATTTAAGAGCTGACACAATTGATAGCGCACTACAATATCTTGATGAGTTTAAACAGGATATAAGAATTCTTGCAGGAGGTACCGATCTTGTTGTAAGATTAAAACAGGATATGGTAAAAGAGAATAATATTTTAGATATTAGCAGGATTAAAGAATTAAACGGTATTTTTAGAGAAAATGGAACAATTCATGTTTTGCCTTTGACTACCCACACAAACATTTTGGAGTCAGAAGTTATAGACAAATATGCTTTCATTTTAAGAGAAGCTTGTGTT
The DNA here is from genome assembly GCA_034717215.1 of Caldisericota bacterium. NCBI lineage: Bacteria > Pseudomonadati > Caldisericota > Caldisericota bacterium. The sequence continues at coordinate 13,454 of JAYELD010000130.1, read as the reverse complement.
ACTATTGGCTCTCCGCAAATACGGAACAGAGGAACGCTTGGCGGAAACATAGCAAATGCTTCTCCTGCTGGTGATTCTATTTCTGCGTTATTTGTTCAAACCGCAAAGCTTAAGCTTAAAAGCATTAACGGTGAGAGAATTGTTTCTATTGAAGAATTTTTTACAGGTCCTGGAAAGACTAATTTAGAGCCAAATGAATTACTTGTTGATATTTTTATGCCTGAACTGGAAGAAAACGAAATAGGTTTCTTTAAAAAATTAGGCCAAAGAGATGCACTTGCGATAGCTGTTTTGAATGTTGCAGTAAAAATGAGAAGAATAGGGGCAGGAACAAATACATTTGATAGGGCAGTTGTTGCATTTGGAGCAGTTGCACCGACAGTTGTAAGGGGGAGAAGGGTAGAAAAAGCTATTATTAGCAGCTCTTTAGATTTCTCCAAGCAGATTCATTACATTGCACGACTTGCTTTTAGAGAGGTTTCTCCAATATCCGATATAAGAGCATCTCTTAAGTACCGGCAAGATATGAGTATAAATCTTTTGTACGAAGGTTTACTTGACCTACGTGCTAATGATTGGAAGAGAAAGGCATGACTATGGAAGACTTTAAATACATAGGAAAAAGTGTACCAAGAATAGATGCCCCGGATAAGGCTTCCGGAAAAATTAAGTACATGTCCGACCTTAATTTTCCTGGAATGCTTTTTGGCAAAATATTACGTGCAAAATACCCACATGCGTTAATTAAAAGAATTGATACAACAAAAGCAAAAGCACTACCCGGTGTTGTTACTGTAGTTACATGGGAGGATATTCCGGGATTGAATGGTTTTGGCATTGTAGTACCAGATCAGCCCGTGTTATGTGAAGACAAAGTAAGATACATTGGCGATGCCGTTGCTGCTGTTGCTGCCGAGACAAAAGAAATAGCAGAAGAAGCAATAAAGCTTATAACTGTTGAATATAAACCACTTCCTATTGTAGATGATCCCATTGAGGCTATGCAGCCTGATGCTCTACGGGTACACGAGGATAGTAATATACATCTCCATACAAAGATTAACAGGGGTGACATGGCAAAAGGCTTTAAAGATGCAGACCTTATAGTGGAACACACATACTATACTGGAAGACAAGAGCATGTATTCTTGGAAACAGAATCAGGTGTTGCAAAACTTGAAGAGGATGGAACTCTTTCAGTATATGCAGGTTCCCAGTATCCACAGAGGGACCAGATGCAACTCTCCCGTTGTCTTGCTCTGAACCCACGAAAGATTCATGTTGTATCCTATCCGGTAGGTGGAGCATTTGGTGGTAAAGACGAGCTTACCATACAGTCTATTTTGGGGTTGCTTGCGTTGAAAACAAAGCGACCTGTAAAGATTGTTGTGTCTCGGGAGGAGTCCATTGTTTCTTATTGGAAGCGTCACCCAATGATTATGAAATACAAGACAGGTGTCAAAAATGATGGGATACTTGTTGCAAATGAAGTAAAAATATATGCGGATACAGGAGCATATGCTTCACTTGGTGGCCCTGTATTAAACCTTGCAATTGAGCATGCTTGTGGCCCTTATAAACTTACCAATGTAAAAATAGATGGTTATTGTGTATATACAAACAATGGAATTTCTGGTGCTTTCAGAGGTTTTGGTGTACCTCAAGCAACATTTGCTATGGAAACACAGATGGATATTATAGCTGAAAAATTAGGGATCGGCCCCGTAGAACTGCGAAAGAAGAATGCTCTCCATAGAGGCGATATCGCTCCTATAGGTAATAGACTTGCGACAAGTGTTGGCACAGTTGCCGTATTGGATGGCATAAAAAGAACAAAACTATGGCAAAATAGAGAGAAATATCTTGTAAATGATTCCAAAAAACCCTGGATTAAGAAAGGTTTTGGTATTGCTCTTACATATCAAGGCACAGGGCTTGGTGTTGGACTCCCTGATTATGGGGGTTCTATTTTGAAATTCCGTAAAGATGGTGGTTTTACTGTGGGTGTAGGCTTAGTGGATTACGGACAAGGTATTGGTACTTCCTACGCACAAATTGCAGCTGAGGCTATGAAATGTCCGATAGATAAGATAAATGTTTTGCTGGGTGATACTGATACCACTGCGGATTCAGGACCCACAAGCGCATCGAGGGGAACTTATACTGGTGGTAAAGCAACAATTATTGCAGCGGAAAAAATGATGAAAATTTTAAAAAATAAGGCATCGGGAATGCTAAATGTTTCTGCTGATAACCTTGCTGCAAGTGATGGATATATCTATGTAAGTAATGAATCCGAAAAGAAAGTTTCCTATGAAGAGATTGCCTCACGTTTTATGCAGGAAACCTGTCGTCTTCCACAAACAGAAGGATATTTTCTTATGCCAGTTGCCGACATAAAAATTAAGGATACTTTTGGTTTACCTCATAACATATTTGCTTTCTCTGCCCATCTTGCTCTTGTAGAGGTTAATACTCTTACAGGGCGAACAAAAGTATTGAAAGGTGCAGAGGTAATTGATGCAGGAGATGTAGTAAATAGGCAGGGACTTGAGGCACAATCTGAAGGTGGTTTTGTTATGGGTATGGGATACGGTTTATCTGAGAATGTTCTAATAGACAAAGGTTTGTTCAAAACTATAAATTTTTCCACGTATATTATTCCTTCTGTAGAGGATGTTCCTTCCGATATTGAAACAGTTACTGTTACTGACCCGGAAGAAACAGGACCGTATCGCGCAAAAGGAGTTGCAGAAACCGTTATGTGCGCTACTGCTCCTGCTATTGCAAACGCAATCTATGATGCCGCAGGAGTAAGAATTTTCAAATTGCCTGCAACGAGCGAGTTAGTTTATACTCTCTTGGAAAAGAACGAAGAAAAATGTAATGAAAGTACTAGTTAAAGATATAGATATTATTGCCACATTTAATAAGGACCTAAAAGAAATTAACAATGGCTGGATTTATATTAAAGACAAGGTAATAAAAGAAATAGGCAGTGAAATGCCACCTGATTTTGAAATTGATAGAGAAATTTCTGGAAAGGGAATGGTTGTCTTGCCTGGATTTATCAATACACACCATCATTTTTACCAATCACTTTTCAGGGCAATTCCCGAGGTGCAGAATACAAAATTATTTGATTGGTTAATTTTTCTTTATGAAAAATGGAAGAATATAGATGAGGAAGCTGTGATGATATCTACAGTTACAGCTATTCTTGAACTGGTGAAAAGTGGTGTTACGACCACGGCTGACCATTTATATCTTTTTCCAAAAGAGCATCCCTATCTATTTGATGCACAAATGGAAGGGGCTGATATTACAGGGGTGCGTTTCTACGGGACGAGAGGTAGTATGTCTCTTTCTAAAAAGGATGGGGGATTACCTCCTGATTCTGTAGTGCAAACCGAAGATGAAATTTTAAGAGATTCAGAGCGAGTTGTTGAAGAATATCATGATCCCTCTCGTTTTTCTATGCATCGAGTTGCTCTTGCGCCTTGTTCGCCATTTTCTGTTACCGAAGAATTAATGCATGAAAGCGTTACTCTTGCGCAGAAGTACAATCTTTTGCTGCATACTCATCTTGCAGAAACAAAAGATGAAGAGGAGTTTTGCCTCTCTAAATTTGGGTTGAGACCTGTTGATTATATGGAAAAAGTAGGGTGGCTAGATTCAGATGTATGGTTTGCGCACCTTGTGCATGTGAGTGAACAGGACATAAAAAAACTTTCTGCTCGTAATGTGGGTATGGCCCACTGTCCTACTTCAAATATGAGGCTGGGCTCTGGTATTGCACCTGTTACTAAAATGAAGAATACGGTGATGAGGATCGGATTAGGAGTGGATGGAAGTTCTTCAAATGATTCAGGAAATTTTTTGCTCGAAATCAGGAATGCGCTACTTCTTCAACGCGTAAAGTATGGAGTAGATGCTTTGACTCCACGTGAAGCTTTATCTTTTGCTACAATAGGCGGGGCAAAAGCTTTTAGAATGGAGAAAGAAATTGGCTCTATTGAAAAAGGTAAAGCAGCGGATATTATCGGCTTTAAGATGGATCGGCTTGAATTTGCAGGAGGACTTACTGATCCTATTGCGTCCCTTGTGCTTTGTGATGCAAAATCTGTAGATTTTTCAATGATTAATGGCGAAGTTGTAATAGAGGATGGGCATTTTACAAAATTAGACGAGAAAAAATTTATCGATAAGCACAATAAAATTTCAAAGGAATTACTTAAATAAGTTCGGGATTTGCTAATTGTTAGCGATTCGACATAAGTTCTCTTGCTATGAGTGCACTTGCAAACCCTGCAAGTGCTGAGCGGAATATCCCTGTATTTAAGAAAACAAAAGGTATATTATAAACGTTAAACATTTTTATTTCTTTTTTGCTAAAGCCTCCTTCAGGCCCTATCATAATTGATAGTTTTTTGGGCATTGCATTTTTTAAGAGAGATATAATGTTTTGTTGTGCAGATGGTTCCAGTACAATAGAAAAGCTCCCATCTTTTAGTTTGAAAAAATCTTCTACTCTATTTAACATGGCTACTTTTGGGACAAACGCAACTTCTGATTGTTCTGCTACAGATAGTGCAATTGCATTGAATCGTTGGATTTTCTTTTCGATGTTATATTTTTGGCTTTTATTCGTTTTTGTGAAGAAGAATGTTTGCACTCCCACAGGAACGCAGAGTTTTATTATTTCTTCTAATAGTCGGGGTTTAATAATAGATTGTACTATTGAAATTTCTGGCAAGAATTGCTTGGCTCTTGTTTTCTTTTCAATGTGGCAAACAATTTTTGTTTTTGTAACTTCTTTTGCTTTTGTAGTATATATATAATTATTGTCGAAGAATCTTATGGTCTCATTTTTGCCAATTCTCATTACGTCTCTAAGGTGGTGAGTAAGAGTTTTTTCTTCAGTTACTATTTCTTGTGCGTTCTTTTTAATATGACAATAAAATATTGGCATAGCATATTATACTATACATTTGCTTATTTTGGAATGGATAAAAACACAACCCTCCTTCCCATTAATCAGAGAAGGAAGGTGGATGACTAGCAACAAAGGCTATTTATAATTCTTTTTCCTTGGGCAATGTGTAAAGAACGTCTTCATATGGAGTTCTGTAAAGTTTTGTTTTAAGGAGTTTCTGATCAATTATATGTCCAATTATACCGATGCTTCTTCCTAACACAAAGAATGCATTTAGAACACCTGCATTAATTCTTTTCTCTATTTCTTCGTTTGTAAAGCCAATAGATTTCATTAGATCTACAAGTAAAACGCCTGTACAACCATCGACATTTAAGATAAGATTTTCTTTTTTTGTCGTTGTAATTTTTTCTACCTCGAGTGCATAATCAAGATATTCTGTTTTAGGGAAGTATGTTTTTGCATACTTTTTAAGTAACTCTACTCTTTTGTCTGGATTTCTTATGCTTTTTATCCTATGCCCTATCCCTGGTATAGGGGTGCTTTTTTTCTTCATTTCATCAACAAATTTTTTGGGTGTGAGCTCGTTGTCTTTTGCCCATTTAAAGTAATGTCCCGCTCCATCTATTGCCCCTCCAAAGCGTGGTCCAATAGTGAGCATACCTGAGGCTAATGCAGAAACAAGGTCTTTTCCTGCCCGTGCTGCTACTATAGCATTGTGTGCACCAGAAACACAAGGTCCGTGGTCCGCTACAATTTCAATGACAAGCTCAATGAATTTTGTAGCATATTCTGGGAGTTTTTTCTTAAGCCAGAGCAAACCTATAATGTCTCCTATACTTTTTTCTTCTTCTATAATTTGTGATAAAGGGATGCCAGCATATTTTACTTCTTCCCCTCTGTCGTCTGAAATTGTTGTGATAAATTCTTTGTGATGTCTTACAATACCTTCTTTTATTGCTTCTTTGTAATCAATGGGTATGTTAGGTGGAGTAAGGTCTTTAATTTTGCCAGTAATACCCTGAGATTTTAAGTTATTGTAGATTTCTTTTATTTTGTCAAACAGTCCGTCAAAAGAATCTGGAACAATAGCTCCGGCTTCTTTTAGGGCTATATTTTTGGCATCTGCTGTTTCTTGCTCTCCACCTGCACGTGCTCCTGCATGCCCAAACTGCACTTCTGTTGGAAATATTTTTGCACAGGTTCCCGTGACCCAGGCAATAAGTGGTTTTTTGATTTTTCCATCTCTTAGAGCTTCAACAATTTTGTATTCTTCTTTTCCTCCCACTTCCCCGAGTATTACATGAAATTTAATTTCTTCGTTCTCTTCGTGGCGCAATATATGATCGATGAGAGAAGAACATGGGTATCTATCTCCTCCAATTGCAATGCCTTCATTAATGCCATCTGCTGTTCTTGCAATGATGTTAAACATTTCGTTTAACATACCTCCCGATTTTGTTACAAGCCCCACGCTTTCGCTTCTGTAAAGTTTTGATGCAATGAGATTTTCAACGCTTCCTCCGGCATTGCCGATTCTAAATTTGCCTGCGGCAATGCCTCCTACTGTTGCAGGACCAATAATTATTTTTCCTTTTTCCTTAGCTAAAGCTCCCATTATTCTTTCTTTTCGTTCTGGTATTCCTTCTGCAATTACTGCAATAAGCTTAATTGTAGAGATGTCCAGTGCTTGAACTGTTGTTTCAAAGGCGGAACGGTATGATGCAAAATTAATCATTACCGTTGCACCGGGGTGGTGTTTTGCTGCATCGCTGATAGTATTGTAAATGGGTATTATAATTTCTTCGTTTCCGAAAAATGCTGTTTCAATACCGCTACCGTTGGGGTCTATAATGCATGCAATAGATGGTATTTTTCTTTGAGAGATATAATCAAAATCTAACATTCTTTGAACTGCTTTTAGTTGTTTGCCATATATAATGCTCTGGGTTTCTTTGCTAAATAGCTGCTTCATCTCTCTCTCCTTTCAGGGCAATACCAACAATGCGAGTCATGTGGAGTTCCGGGCCGTATATCTCAATTGGAATATCGACCTCTTCTCCTAAATTTTTCATAAGGGTAAGTCCCTGCTTGTAGTTTGGTCCTCCTCTTCTTACATAGATTTTTACATTGTTTTCTTTTATCTTCTCTTTATATTCTCTTATTGCTCTTATAATTCCTTTAAATGTTTTCGCAACATCAGTAAAATTTGCAATACCTCCGCCTATGATTAATATTTTACCTTGCGGGTTCTTTTCTCTCGTCATAAGATCTAGTATGGTTTTTGCATAAAGGTAGGTTTCTTCCTCGGATGGATTGCCTGAGTATTCCCCATAATTTGCAAGTTCTTTGCCATATCCAAGGTCTACTACTGTGTCTGCATATACAACACTTGCTCCCCCACCTGCTACCATTTGCCAGATACGTCCTTTTGGATTAAGTAGTGTTAGTTTTAATGAGGCACCAGTGTTTTCATCCAGATCTCTTATGAATTGCTCCTTTTTAGTATATGTCCTTCCAAATGGTGTAGGAAACTCAATATCTTTCCATTTATCTTTATTCCAAAATAGAGCCGTGTCATCCAGTCGTGCTACGAGATCCAGTGGAATAACTTCATTGTTAGTTATTGTGAAAGGATTTATCTCAAGGTATGTGAAGTCCAATTCTACGAATAATTTGTATAATGCTTTTATAGATTCTTTTATTGTTTCGTCTACAGTTGAAAAGTTTACGATGTCTATTGTTTTAAGGATAGGGACAAAATATTCTTTTACTTTTTCCCAATTTTCTTCAATTTCTACTCCGCCTGTTTCAGAAAAATATATTCTATCTCCACCTTGTTCAGTTTTGATTGCAATGTAGTATTCTTTGGAGTGTGGAACAAATGGCTCTATAAGGAAGTGGGTTAGTGGTCCTTTTGTTTTTCCAATTTCAACGATTTTTCCCGTTCTTTCTTTTATCCACTGTTTTGCTTCGTCATACGTTGCGTTGAGTAATATAAGTCCGTGTTTTCCTCTTTTTCCGAATAGTTGATCTGGTTTTACAACGAGGCGTTTTTCTTTAATCCAGTTATTTTTTTCTGCAATTGCTTCAATACTGTTTGCAGGGGTTGCGAGGCCTACTTCACCTTTATACTGGAATTTTCCGCTGGAGTATTCATTGACATATTTCGATAAAAGTTTTTTTGCTGCATATTCCCTTATTCCACGTTGTGCCATTAAATATCCTCCATATTTTTGATTATTCTATCGCCAAAATCTGAAGTAGATACTTTTGTTGCTCCGTCTATTTGCCTTGCCAGGTCATAGGTTACATATTTCTCTTGGATTGTCTTCTCTATTGCAGCGATAATTACCTTTTTTACTTTATTCCATCCCATATACTCAAACATTTCAGTGCCGGATAGAATTATCGAACCGGGATTTATTTCGTTTTTCCCTGCATGTTTTGGGGCAGAGCCATGTGTTGCTTCAAATAGTGCAATGTGTGTGTTAAAGTTTATATTTCCTCCTGGGGCCATACCTAGTCCGCCAACTTGTGCGGCACAAGCATCTGAAACATAATCACCGTTCAGGTTTGGTGCGACAATTATATCATATTCGCTGGGGCGGAGTAGTAGTTGTTGGAACATTGCATCTGCAATCCTATCTTTCAGAACGATTTTTCCATCAGGTATTTTTCCATTGTATTTTTCTATTGATTCTTTTTCTGTAATTATGGTATCTTTATATTTTTCTTCTGCAAGTTGATAAATTGCATTTTTAAAGAGTCCTTCCGTATATTTCATAATATTTCCTTTGTGCATAATAGTTACGGATTTTCTTCCATATTTAAGTGCATAATCTATAGCTGCTTTTCCTATCCTCTTTGATCCAGATACGCTAATTGGTTTTATTCCGATACCCGAGTTTTCTTTTATATTAACGTTTAATTTATCTTTCAGGAAGTTTTTTATTTCAATTGATTCTTTTGAATCATATGGCCATTCAATTCCTGCATATACATCTTCTGTATTTTCTCTGAATATAATTACGTCCAATAATTCCGGGTGTTTCATAGGAGAGGGTACTCCATTAAAATATCTTACTGGACGGAAACAGACAAATAGATCGAGGGTTTGTCTCATAGTAACATTAAGTGATCTGTATCCACCGCCGACTGGTGTTGTAAGAGGGCCTTTGATTGCAACAACATATTCTTTTATCGTTTCTATTGTTTCCTTTGGGAGTGGTTCTCCTTTTTTTTCTAATGCTTCTTCTCCTGCAATAATTTTTAGCCACTCTACTCTTCTTTGGCCATTATAAGCTTTTTCCACTGCTGCATCAAACACTTTAAGGGCAACAGGTGTAATGTCTCTTCCAATCCCATCCCCTATTATGTATGGAATTGTGGGGTTGTCTGGCACATGCATTTTGTTGTTTTCTACTGTAATTTTCATTTTACATCTCCTTGTGCTGTAAAGGGTAGTAGCCCTCCAGCAAGTATATTTTTTTGTTGCCGATCTGAAAGATATAATTTAAGTGTGATTTCTTTGTTTTTTGTTGTATTCTTTGCTTTGATGTCTTTTTCTCCATTTTCTATTGCTTTTTTGATATTGGCTATTTCAATACTATCGCCTTGTTCTATTTCATTATAATCTGAGGGATTATCGAACAATAACGGTACTATGCCAAAATTTACAAGGTTTGCCTGGTGTATTCTTTCTATTGTTTTTGCAATAACTGCCTTTACTCCGAGATACATAGGGCATAATGCTGCATGTTCTCTTGATGAGCCTTGGCCGTAGCTTTTCCCTCCAACAATAATATTTGCTATATCGTGTTCTTTATTTTCTAAAGCGCGTTCGGAGAAGTGTGGGTCTATGGGCTCAAATACATGAGTTGCGTATTCTGGTACGTTTGAACGGTATTTAAGATAAGGGCCTGCGGGCATTATATGGTCTGTTGTTGTCTTATCCCCTACTTTAATTATTACAGTGCCCTTTATTGTTTCTTGTGGTGGTTCATTTTTTGGGATGGGTTTTATGTTCGGGCCTTTGAATATTTCTATTTTTTCTCTTTCTTCTTCTGGCAGTGGAAATATAAACATGGATTTGTCTATTTCAAATGTTTCTGGCATTTTTATTTCTTCATATTTAATTCCCATTTTTTCAAGATCTCTTGGGTCTGTAATTTTTCCTGCTATGGCTGTTGCAGCAGCTGTTTCTGGGCTTACAAGGTATACTTTTGCACTTTTTGTTCCACAGCGTCCTTTAAAATTGCGGTTATTTGTCCGGACAGACACAGTATTTGTTCCGGGTGCGAAGCTGTTGCCAATGCAAAAACCGCAGGCAGATTCAAAAATCCTTGCTCCTGCCTTTATAATTGATGCTAGACCTTTTTCTTTTTCTATCATTTCTATTACCTGTCTTGATCCTGGGGCTACACCGAACTCAAGATTTTCATTTGTAGTACGCCCTTTTAGAATATGTGCAACAGTCATTAAATCTTTATATGATGAATTTGTGCAGCTTCCTATGGCAATTTGGTCAACTTTTAATCCAGCAATTTCTTTTACCGTTTTTACATTGCCTGGTGAATCAGGACATGCAACCATTGGTTCTATCTCCGAGAGATTAATTTTTATTATTTTGTCGTAATATGCATCCGAGTCGGCCTCAAGTGGAATCCAATCTTTTTCTCTTCCTTGTTTTTTCATAAAATCGCGTGTTTGCTCGTCAGAGGGGAAGATGGATGTGGTTACTCCTGTTTCTGCCCCCATATTTGTAATTGTTGCACGTTCTGGAACAGTAAGTGTCTTCACGCCATCTCCACTATATTCTATTGCGTAGCCTACGTTGCCTTTTGTTGTAAGTATGGACAAGATTTTTAGTATAACATCTTTTGCTGAAACCCAGTGTTGTAATTTTCCTGTAAATTCTATCTTTATTATTTTGGGATACGTAAGGTAGAATGGGCCTCCTCCCATTGCAACTGCTACATCAAGTCCTCCGACACCAATTGCCATTTCCCCAATACCTCCTGCCGTTGGTGTGTGTGAGTCTGAACCTATTAAGATATTTCCGGGTTTTGCAAATTGTTCTAATTGTACTTGGTGGCAAATGCCGTTTCCTGGACGGGAAAGTATAATGCCATATTTTTTTGCGACGCTCTGTAAATAACGATGGTCATCAGCATTTTCAAACCCTACCTGGACTGTGTTGTGATCTATATAGCTGACTGCTTCTGTTTTTACTTCTCTAAATCCCATTGCTTCGAATTCAAGATATGTTGCAGTTCCGGTTGCGTCTTGTGTTAGTGTTTGATCAACATGTATGCCAATTTCTTCTCCTTTTTTCGGGATACCATCTACCATGTGGCTCTCAATGATTTTTTCAATGATGCTTTTTCCCATTATTGCCTCCCTTTCCTTCTGACTTTTTTATTTCCCTTATATAGTTATAAATTGTAAATTGAGATACGTTTAATTTGTTAGCTATAAATTCGACTGAATTTTTGATTTGGAAGAATTGTCGTTTGCACAATTTTTTTACAATTAACTTATTTTTTTGACTTGTTGGAAGATTGTTTTTTATGCTTGTATCGTAAGCAACTTCGTCAAAGATTTTTTTCATTAATCCGATGGTAGAGTGAGATGTATTTTTTGAGATATCTTTGCTTAAGGTCTTGTTTTCTGTAAATTGAGTAAGAGGTTTAAGAAATTCGTCCAGTGAAATAACCGCAGTAAGATTCATATTAAGGCAAAGAGATGCTATCAATTTACCTTTTCTGTTCCGGATAGGAATAGTTACGGAACGTAGTGGAATTCCTGCAGGGGAAATGCCTTTGTATGGGCCTACGATTTCTTTATTATTTTGGATGGCTTTATTTAATATTTCTAGCCCTGAATTAGTGAGAGATGAACCGATTTTCCTGTTTGTAATTTCTCCATTTTCAATGGCAATAATTGAATGCTGCGAACCCATAAATGAATGCAATACGACTTCACAGTCTTTTCCGAGTAATGCTGTAATGCCTTTTGTTACGGGTTTTAATGCTTTTATAATTGCTTCGTCTTCTTTTGAAGGCATTTTTCTCCTTACAAAAAATTTTAGCAATTTACAAAAAATTTTAATACCACTGGCATTTTATGGATTTTGAGAAAAAAGTCAATACAATAAAAATTTTTATCAGTTTATTATGTATCTTAAGAGAAATTGGGTATAGATTTAGATAAATTGAGTAAAGTCGTATAATATATATAAAGAGGAGGTGGCAAAATTGGGCTTATCATTTTTTAAACATGAAGCCAAACTATCTATCGCTCTTTCTAGCAGGCTTGTTGATGATGAACTTAATCAAAATTTAAGGATTCTTATTATTAAAATTACGAATATAGGGAATAAAACGGCTGTGATAAAATCTATAAAGATTAAGGTACCTCGCAATGAATTTGAGACTATCCCAAAATTTTTAAGTTCAGAGAGTCTTCCTTATGAATTGAAAGAAGGCGAGGTTTGTTTGGCAGAAACTAGCATAAAAAAGTTAGTGCAAAAACTTATTGATGGGAAATATTCAAAGAAAGTCAAACTTTTGATTACAGTAGAAGATACGGATGGTAAAATTCATAGACCAATGGCTTCTTTAATGTTTGACCTTGATAAATTGAGGGGAAAGTATTATATAAAGTAGTATTTAAGACTATCATATTTTATTATTAAAAAATAGAAGTGTTTTTAAGTGCATTGCAAACCCTTTAGCATTTTCTATATCTTTTTTATTTGGCCTGCCTTTACTAATACCTCCGAAAGGTTTTACTATAAGCGGGTATGTATCCCATCCCCATCCTCTGCAATTGAATTCTCCGATGATTTTAAATCCTTTCTTTAATAATCTCTTTTTCAGTAATTTATTGAAATCATTTATTATTGGGATGATACCTATTCCACTTGTGGAAAAAATGAACGCCATTTTTCCTTTTTGGTTGTCTAATCTATCGATAAAATTTAGCAATTCCTCGGAGTACTTTCCGTAGTAGATGCCCGAACTAAATCCAATAAGATCGTAGTGCTTGAGAATATTTGCTTTGGCCTCGGATAATTTTGTTATATCTGCGTTTAGAACTTCAGCCATTGCTTTGGTAATTTTCTTGGTATTGCCGTGATGCATTGAAACATAAACAATAAGTGTTTTCATGGTATAGGTTGTGCTTTATATATTTTCCTTTTACTTTTTTGTGTATTTATCCAATCACTGCTCTTTCCTGGATAAGTTTTCCTGTTTTAAAGCGCTCTAAAGTGAGATTGTTTGCTTCGCGGATATACATATTTTTGTGAACTATAAGTGATGCGAGAATCTTACCTACAACTGGGCCTAACATGAAACCATGCCCAGAATATCCACATCCCAGTATAAATCCGCTTATTTCTGTAGACCCTAATATTGGATGACGGTCAGGTGTTACTATATAATACCCTGCCCATTGTTTCATTATATTTACCGAAGAAAGAAATGGCAAAATGCTTATAATTTGTTTTGAA
>JAYELD010000129.1 GCA_034717215.1 Caldisericota bacterium | reverse complement strand
AAAATAAAACAATGGATAGTTTAAGGGAAGAAATTAAAAAAAATGTGGTAGAAAGTATTAAAAATGAACTTATCATGAAAGAGATTATAAAAAAGAGCAATGTTGCTGTTGATGATAACGAAATTGAAGAAGAGTTTAATAAACTTCTTAAAGCTAACGGATTGGCAGATAAAAAAGTATCGCTTAATGATAATATACGGATGGCAATTGAAGATAATATTCTTCGCAAAAAAGCAATTTTATTCATAAAGGAAAATGCTATAATTACAAATAAGAATAAGAAGGGAGATGAATAATATGCCAATGATTCCATTTGTGATAGAGCATACTGGCAGAGGCGAAAGAAGCTATGATATTTATTCCCGGCTACTAAAGGATAGAATTATATTTCTTACCGGAGTAATTAATGAAGATATTTCGGATCTTCTCGTTGCAGAAATGCTTTTTCTTGAAGCGCAAGATCCCACTCAAGATATATACCTTTATATAAACAGTCCCGGGGGAGAGGTAACGCCAGGGATGGCAATTTATGATACTATGCAGTATCTAAAATCGCCTGTTTCAACAATTTGTTTAGGTCAAGCAGCGTCTCTTGGTGCAATTATTCTTGCAGCGGGTGAAAAAGGGAAAAGGTATGCTTTACCTCATTCGAGGATTATGATTCATCAGCCCTGGGGAGGGGCACAAGGGCAGGCAACAGATTTGGAAATTCAGGCAAGGGAAATAATTAGAATAAAACGAATTGGTATTGAGATACTTGCAGCTCATACTGGACAGCCTGTTAAAAAAGTGCAGGAAGACACGGAAAGGGATTTTTATATGTCTCCTGAAGAAGCTAAGAAATATGGGATTATTGATCAAATTATCGTAAAATCAAAAGATATTACAGGAGTGAGCAAAGAATGAACAAAGTAGAAGAACCAAAGTGCTCGTTTTGTGGTAAGAAATACGATGAAGTTGAGAGACTTATTGCGGGGCCAGATGGTGTGTATATTTGTGATGAATGTTTGAAACGAGCATATAAACTTGTAGAGGATACTAAAAAAAAGAAAAATAAACTGTTTTTAAAGGATATACCTACACCATCAGAGATTTATTCTTATTTAGATCAGTACATCATAGGACAGAATGAGGCAAAAAAAGTTATTTCCGTAGCAGCTTATAATCATTACAAGAGAATTATTGCAAATGAGGAAAATTTTGATGTAGAAAAGAGCAACATTTTGTTGATAGGGCCTACTGGATCTGGAAAGACTTTATTTGCCAAGATACTTTCTCAAATTATAGGCGTACCTCTTTCTATCTCGGATGCTACATCTCTTACTGAGGCAGGGTATGTTGGAGAGGATGTTGAGAGCATTGTGCAGAAACTTTTACAAGCTACTGATTATAAAGTGCAGCTTGCGGAACAAGGCATTATATACATTGACGAGATAGATAAGATAGCAAGAAAAAGCGATAATCCTTCTATCACACGAGATGTATCCGGAGAGGGTGTTCAACAGGCGTTACTTAAGCTTGTTGAAGGAGTGGTCGCAAATGTTCCTCCTGCTGGTGGAAGAAAGCATCCCTATCAAGAATTTATACATGTAAATACAAAAAATATATTATTTATAGGTGGCGGAACGTTTGATGGTCTGGATTCAATTATAAAGGAACGAGTGAAGAAGAGAAAAATTGGTTTTGCTGCAAAGGACGAAAAAAATATCAAAAAATTAAAGCCAATACCTCATGATTTACTAAAATTTGGCATGATTCCTGAATTTATAGGGAGGTTTCCAGTTATTGCGCAGCTTAAAGAATTAACAAGAGATGAACTTGTCAGGATACTATATGAGCCTAAAAATTCGTTAATAAGTCAGTATAAGAGATTTTTTGCTATGGATGGCGTAGAACTTGAGTTTGAAAACGGAGCGCTTGGTTGTATTGCAGATGAATCTCTTGAATTGAATATTGGAGCAAGAGGATTAAAATCTGTATTGGAACAGTATATGGTTGGATTGATGTATCTGATACCGGGAATGAAAAATATAAAAAGATGTGTTATTACAAAAGAATTTTTAGCAAATAGAGAGGAAGCAATGCTATTTGACGAAAAGAATAGCAGGGTACACTTGCGTAAAACTGCTTAGGAGGCACGATGAAGACAGGTTTAAAACAGAGCAATAAATTACCGTTTATTCCATTAAGAAATGTTGTAATCTTTCCTTATATGGTGGTGCCTTTATTTATTGGCAGAACAAAATCAATTACTGCAATTGATCAAGCATTCGGCAAAGATAAAATGATTATTGTTGCCTCACAAAAAAACGGGCTGGTAGAGGATCCAGATGAAGATGATATTTATAATATTGGCGTTAAAGCAGAGGTATTACAGCTTCTAAAGTTACCTGACGGCTCGTATAGAGTTTTGATTGAAGGCCTTCAGCGTGTGAAGATAATTAAATTTGTTAAGTCTAACGAATTATTGGAAGTTCGTGTAGATACTATTCCCGATGAAGAAATTGAAAAAGCGATTCATCAAGATGCTTTGATGCGTTTAATTGCGGATAAGTTTACTGCATACATTGGTTTCAATAAAAAAATGTCCCAGGATATACTGATAGGTCTTTCCAACATAGATGATGTGGGAAGATTTTCTGATGTTGTTGCAGCAAATCTTAACATTGGCGTAAAAGAGAAGCAGCAAATTTTATCAATGAGCAATCCTGATGAAAGACTTAAAGCGCTTGCGCAAATTCTCGAGAGGGAAGTTACGATTCTGGAAATTAGCAAAAAAATCGACGAAGAAGTAAAAAGTACAATAGAAAAAAGCCAAAAAGAGTATTTCTTAAGGGCTAAAATAAAAGAAATTGAAAAAGAGTTGGGAGAATTCGGCAAAGAAGCAGGGGAAATCGGCGAGTATAAAAAGAAAATGAAAGGAAGAAAATTTCCTGCATATGTTAAAGATAGAATTGAAGATGAGCTAGAGAGGCTTAAAAAAATTCCTGTTTTGAGCCCGGAGAGCGCAGTGTTAAGAAATTATCTGGATTGGCTGTTGGAACTTCCGTGGAATAAACGGACACAGGATAAAACAAATATAAATGAAGCGAGTAAAATACTAAATAAAAATCACTATGGTTTGGAAGACGTTAAAGAAAGAGTACTCGAATTTCTTGCAGTTAGACAACTTACGAAGAGTATGAAAGGTCCTATTATTTGTTTTGTTGGGCCTCCAGGAGTCGGTAAAACCTCCCTCGGAAAATCCATAGCAGAAGCATTGGGGAGAAAATTTGTCCGCATGTCTCTTGGTGGAATAAGGGATGAAGCTGAAATAAGAGGCCATAGAAGAACATATGTAGGAGCAATGCCCGGGCGCATTATTCAAGGAGTAAAACAGTCAGGTGTTAAAAATCCTGTATTTTTACTTGATGAAATAGACAAGGTAGGTGCAGATTTTCGGGGAGATCCTACTGCAGCTCTTCTTGAAGGACTGGATCCAGAACAGAATAATTCTTTCTCTGACCATTATATAGAATTGCCATTTGACCTTTCGGAAGTTCTTTTTATTACTACTGCCAATATTATAGATACAATACCCCCTGCACTGTTTGATAGAATGGAAATAATGTCACTCCCGGGATATATTGATGAAGAGAAACTATGTATTGCAACAGAATTTATTATTCCAAAACAATTGAAATTTCACGGACTTTCAAAAGAGGATATAAAAATTTCGAAAAAAGCTGTACTTCGCATTATAGGAGAATATACAAGAGAAGCCGGGTTGAGAAACTTAGAGCGTTCCATAATGAAGATTATGAGGAAAGTTGCAAAAAATAAAGTAGAGAAGCATTTTAAAAAAGTTAAGATTACTGACAAAAATCTGAATGAATATTTGGGAGTGCCAATTTTTGCTGTAGGGATTAAAGAAAAGAAAAGCCAGATAGGTGTTGCTTGCGGGATGGTGGTAACTCGAGCGGGAGGAGATATTGTATTTATAGAGGCAATAAAAATGCCAGGGAAAGGAAATTTAATTCTTACAGGACAGTTAGGTGATGTGATGAAAGAGAGTGCCCATGCAGCGTTAAGTTATGTAAGAGCTCATGCAAAAGAATTAGGCGCTCCGAAAGATTTTTGTGATAAATATGATGTCCATATACATGTACCTGAAGGAGCAGTACCGAAAGAGGGTCCTTCTGCTGGAATTGCTATTTTTACTGCTCTTATTTCAATAGCTAGAGAAAAGCCCATTAACAGGAATCTAGCAATGACAGGAGAGATTACACTAAGAGGCAGAGTGTTGCCTGTTGGTGGGGTGAAAGAAAAGGTATTGGGAGCATATAGAGCTGGGATCAAAACAATTATTTTACCAAAACAGAACGAAAATGATTTAAAGAAAATTCCCAAACAGGTAAAAGAAAAACTTGTATTTAAATTTGTTGATGATGTGAGGGAAGTTGTTGGTGAAGTGTTTGAATAAATGAAAATTTGTCCAACAATATATGGAGTAGGATAAGCGATTAACGCAAGGTGGTAAGCGAAATGGTTGATATAGGTAAAGTTTTGCGTGAAGCAAGGGAGAAGAAAGATTTATCCATTCGCGAAGTTTCAGAGCAAACTCTGATACGTGAGTACTATCTTGAGAAAATAGAGAATAATGAATTTGACAAATATGACGGGTTTATTCATGCGTATATACGTAAATATGCAACGTTCCTATGGTTGAACCCTGTTCCTCTTTCTACTGCATATAAAGAGCTTTTTAGTGATGAGGAAGAGCCAAAGGAACAATTTGTGCCGATATTATCAAGAAGAAATTATAAAGGTATAATAATAGTTGCACTTGTTATTGTGTCGGTCGTGATTGTTGCGTTATTTTTTTCTATGAAGAAAGTGCCTTTGCAAGAGCCAGATAATTCTTCAGTGGTTGCTCCTGCGGAAGAGATAAAGCCTGACGAAATTACGCCAATTATACCTGACGAAATTACGCCAATTATACCTGACGAAACAGTAGAAGAAGTTGCTAGAGGCATAAATATAATTGTTCATGCAGATGCGAAGTGCTGGGTAGGCGTGACAATAGATGGGGAATATATGCAACTGTTTATAAATGGAGGAGAAAGTAGAGAATTCAAAGGGGAAGAGTCCATAAAAATTCTTTTTGGCAATGCAAGACATGTTTATGTGACAAAGAATGGACAGAATATAGGACAAGTAAGTGAAAATAAAGATGTAGTGGAGGTTATATATAGACCGTAATAGAATTTTTGAGCCAGTTGGTCTTGTAAGTCTTGGATGCCCTAAAAATATTGTGGATAGGGAAAGAATCCTGGGTAAACTGTTAGAAAACAATATTCATATAACGCCAAACTTGGAAGAGGCACATTCAATTATTATTAATACTTGTGCTTTTCTTCAATCTGCACGTAGTGAAGCAGAGGGGGTAATTAAAGAATTTATTGAAAAAAAGAAAGCTGGCATTATAAAAAAGCTCATAGTCTCAGGTTGTTATCCTTCACTTGATGGAAGTAGTCTTATGGATAAATTTCCTGAAATAGATGTAATTACCGGAACAAATGATATTAATCATATTGTCGATGCTTTAAGATCAGACAGGAAAGGCCAATTTCTTTCAAGAGATTTCGAGCTCGTTCTTCCGTCGAGATTTCTTGTGACGCTTTCCCATTATGCATACCTAAAGATAGCTGACGGTTGCAGTCATAGATGTGCTTTTTGCCTTATACCGAATATTAAAGGAAATCTTCATAGTTTTGAAAGGGAGTTTATTATTCAAGAGGCAGAAGGATTGGCTAATAATGGCGTAAAAGAAATTATTATTACTGCGCAGGATTCAACAAATTATGGAGCAGATATTTATGGAAAGTCAATGCTTATCCCGCTTCTTGAGGATCTGGAGAAGATAAAGGGGATAGAATGGATACGTGTGCTTTATACATACCCTGGCGAAGTAACAGAAGACCTTGTGACTTATATCAGAAATAGCAAAAAAGTTGTTCCATATATAGATATGCCCATTCAGCATATTAACGATACGATATTAAGAAATATGAATCGGATAGGACGTAGGAAAGACATCGAAAAAACAGTAGGACTTTTTAAGAGGAATGATATAGCGGTGAGAACTACTTTAATTGTGGGTTTTCCAGGAGAAGGTGAAAAAGAGTTTGAAGAGCTCAGGGAGTTTGTGGAGAAAATGAAATTTGATCACCTTGGTGTGTTTAAATATTTCAGAGAAAAAGGAACTAAAAGCTATACCATGGAAAATCAGGTCGAGAAAGCTGTTAAAGAAAAAAGGGAAAACACTATCAAGTCTATTCAGGAGAAGATATCATTAAGCAGGAACAAAACATTTATAGGCCAGACTATTCCTGTTATTATAGATTATTATGATGAAAAAGAAGGAGTGTTTGTTGGAAGGACTAAATATGAT
>JAYELD010000128.1 GCA_034717215.1 Caldisericota bacterium | reverse complement strand
CTTCCTCTTCTATTAAATTCATTTTATCGCCTCTTTAATCTTAAATAAGCCGTCCAACAGTATATATTGCTGTATAGCACTTGTCAAAAGTGCCTGTTTTTTTTCTAAAACCACATTATACATTTTGTGTAATTTAGATCTATCAACAAATACAAATTTATCTGCAATAAACCCAAGAGCATCTACATTAGTTATATGCTCTGTATCGTGCAATACAGATACAAAAAGAATGTCTTGTAATAATGTTGAAAATATATCAAAAAATTCCTTTGCGTTCTTCGTCGAACTGTTGCCACTTAAAAATTTGTTCCATTCCTCCAGAAGTTTTGAAACAATAACTTCATCTAAAAAAAATCTCAGTAAGTACTCAATAAATATTTTTCTTTTTTTAAGAAAATCTTTTGAAGAAAACAATTCAATTTTTTCCATGCTTCCATTAGCCATTTTTGAGACAATTTCGGCATCTTCATCTGATAAACCAGTCTTTTTAACAGCTTCCTGAATAAAAGCAGCGCTAATTGGCCTGAATTTTAGCTCTACTGCCCGCGATCTAATTGTTTCTGGCAGCAATTCTGTCATTTCTGCAATAAGAATGTTGACAGTACGCTCCGGAGGCTCTTCAAGATATTTTAACATACTACTAAATGCCTCGGGGGTGCTCTTGTCTGAATTGTCAATAATATTCACTCTATATCCGTTATTAGCTGGAACAAATGACGCATTTATCATATTACGAGTATCTTTTATACTCACAACATCCATATCTCTACCTATAACAACCACATTTGGGTGCACGTTGTGCTCTATCGCAACGCAGCTCTTGCACTTATCGCAACAATCGCCAATGCTATTTGCACAATTCAATGCTTTAGCAAACATTGTCGCGGCAAGAAAACGGCCAGTGCCTTTTCTTCCAGATAGAAGAAGCATGGGAGGAATTCTATCTTTCCTTAAAATATTTTTCAAATACCTGACAATATGATCCTGCTCTTTAATATCTGCAAACGCCATTTTTTTTAAATGTTTCTACCCGTTCCTTTATGTATTTATAAAAAGTTTCATTTAATACATTTTCGTAAGAAATTTTAAAATGCTGGTATGGTTTACCTGTTACGAATCTATAATGCGAGTCAATGGCAGTAATATTGCTATCTTTATCAATTCTCAAAAAATATCTCTGGGAAGAGTCAGGAATTTTATGTTCTGCTCCACTTGGGATCGAGACAAGATAGATGAAAGAAAAAACATCCTCATCTATAATGTTGAGTAAAGAAAAATTCTTTTTTATGTTAAAAGCAAGCTCGCCATCCTGTTCGATAAACTTTAGTGAAAACTTATCAAGCGTATCAATAGCATCTGCAAGATAAACACCTAAGGCAACACTTGCACTATATAACAATCCACCCGCAACAACTGCTGAATCATCTGATACCCCTAAACCTTTCTTGTGTCTTATATACTGGAAACGGATATCTGTGTGGTTGAGAAAATCCGCCTTCTCCGGGTCAGGAATAATTAATCCTTTCTTCACGTATTCATCTAGTTTATCTTCATGCTCTCCATGGGCAAGAATCTCTCCGTTCAAGCGCATTTGTTCCATTCTATTGACGTCAATAAGATATGGTTTCCCTCCTCCCATATTAATATGGAACCTATCATTTGTCTTTTTTCTTGCATCAAAATCATCCATCAATCCGCCTAAATACAATCCTCTCAACACATCAGAAGCATTTACTTCCCATTCTAAAAATAAAGGACAACGCATCAATGGCTCGCCTTTCTCATTTACAAGATGTGTCAAATTCTCACCGCTCATTACATGCTCAGCATACTGATAAATTTCATCAATTAACATCTGCCGTCCTGAACGCACGACAAAAACATCTCTTCCTAACGCTTCTACGATATCGCTAAGAGTTGTATCAACAAATTTCCTTCCTTTAAATGCACCATCTCCATTGTGAGCGTGTCCTTCGATTGTCTGCATAAAAAGTAAATCTTCTACTACTGGATCTGTCAAAAGATCTTCTTTTTTATGCATTCCTTTAAAATCCTTCCATATTAAATCTTGCGGTGCTATCTTCATCTGTTACCTCCATTCACATAAACTATACTAATTAATATATCTACACCGAATCAACTAAAATACAAGCTTTAAGCAATAGAATAAACCGTCTCTTTCTTTTCACTTATTTTACTTTTTTATTATACAACAAAAATCTAATAATTAATAATTTATTTTGTCTTGTTGTATTTATAAGAAACATTTTGACTCTAACCTCTGAAGAAAAAACTTAACCATCCAGAAAATTTATCTAAAAATAGAAATTTAAAAACTTATTCACGTATGTAACTTCTACGAGGTCTCTGAAAAAGTGGTAAAATAACTCAAAATGTCATGCTAAACTTGTTTCAGCATCTAATAAAATCAGGTGTTCTGAGACCCTGAAATAAATTCAGGGTGACAAAATAGGGGTTTTTCAGAGACCTCCCTACAAGATATTGACAAAAGAGCAACTTTTTAATAAGCTCTTTTAATAATTCCTCCTCCAAAAACATAATCACCATCGTACAAAACAAGGCTTTGCCCGGAAGTTACAGCAAATTGAGGGACATCGAACTGCACAACTACTTTATCTCCATCCTTTCTCAAAATACAAGATGCTGCTTTTGCGTGATATCTCGGTTTACCTGTAAACCTTCTTTTAGTAAAATCCCATTTTTCTATAAAATTCACACAACTAAGTTCGGCGGTTCTAAAAAAACATTCTTCCCTCTCTCCTAAAAGGACAATATTTTTTTCTGTATCTATTCTCACGACATAAAGAGGTGTAGAATGAGAAATATGCAACCCGCTTCGTTGCCCTACGGTATAAAAATACGCGCCGTTATGTTTTCCCAGTATTTTCCCTTTTGTACTAATAATCTCTCCTTCTCTTTGCGGAAGATATTTTTCTAAAAAAACTTTCACCTTGCCAGGAATAAAACACACATCCTGACTTTCGAGAGGCAATACTGGAATCTTAATTTCCTCGGCAATTTTATATACATCTCTCTTTGTAAAAATCCCTAAAGGAAAGATTGTTTTCTTTAATTGCCACTGTTTTAATCTCCATAACATATATGATTGGTCTTTCTCTTTGTCCACACCTGCTTTCAAATGCAACCTATCATTTTTCTCGATAATTGCATAGTGCCCGGTTGCAAAAAATGAGCCTTTAAAAAGCTCTTCCGTTTTTCCCAATCCAAAACCAAACTTAATTTTTTCATTGCAAAGAACACAAGGGTTAGGAGTAAAACCATTTTTGTACTGATTGATAAAATCCTGTATTATTTCCCTGTTGAACTCCTCGTAAACATCCACAACTTTAACAGGAATATGAAGCATCTTTCCTGTGGTTATAACAGCATTAAAATTGCAGCATTTCGAAACTTCCTCAGATTTTTCAACTGTATTAAAAAGAACGCCTATTACATCCCATCCTTCTTTTTTAAGCAGATAGGCAGCAACTGAACTATCTACCCCGCCACTCATTCCTACGATCACTTTCATACAATTATTTTACCAAAAAACATATATATAAAAAACAAGCTACAGCAGCATTAAAAAGATAAAATAATAATTCATTTATAAGAGTTGAAAAAAATGATGTAAATGATAAAGTATTATTACATTATTTTTAAGGATAAGAAGGTTAAACAGTAGATGAAAAAGCTATACAATATGATGCGAAGAAAACCAGATCCACTAAACGGTTTAATTGTAGAAGAACTCTTTATCTTAGGATTACCAGTAATACTTGCCAATTTTGCCCAGACTCTATACAATATTGTTGATGCATTCTGGCTGGGTAAAGTAGGAAAAGCAGCCCTTACCGCGCCAACAATTACATTTAACGTAGTATTTATCTTTATTGCATTTTCAATGGGAATATCAGTCGGAGGCTCTACACTTGTTGCTCAGTATACAGGTGCTAGACGCAGTAAACAAGCAGAAAAAACAGCCGGCACAACAATTTTCCTTATGATAATTTTAGGCATAACCTCAGGGATAATAGGATTTCTCTTTGCTCCTTCAGTTCTTCGCCTTCTCCATACCCCGTCTGACGCATTTGCCTCAACACTTACCTACATGAGAATAATTTTCCTGGGAATGCCATTCATGTTTGTGTATCATGCTTTTCAGGGAGTTATTCAAGGAAAAGGAAACACCATTACCCCGATGAAGATTGTGTTCGTTTCTATTGTTATCAATATTATTTTAGACCCGATTATGATTTTTGGTATAGGAATGCCCAAAATGGGAGTAATGGGCGCAGCAATTGCAACAGATATTTCACGCGTCATTGCCGCATATATCGGCTTGAGATATCTCTTCTCAAAGAAAAGCGAAATCCCACTTAAAATAAAAGACATTTCGTTTAACAAAAAACTTGCAAAAAAGATATTTCATATAGGGTTGCCCCTTTCATTTGGGCAAATGGCAACTTCAATTGGTTTTACAGTACTCATCAGTATTGTAAATATTTTTGGCTCTGCTGTTATAAGTGCATTTGGTATTGGAAACAGAATGATTTCTCTGCTTAATATGCCTGCAATGGGCTTCTCGCATGCTGCAACAGTAATGGTGGGACAAAATATGGGAGCAGGAAATGTAGAGCGCGCAGAAAACATCGTGTGGAAAACCGTAATAATTATCGCTGCCTTCTTATTTAGTGGAGCAACTCTTACATTTTTATTCGGAGGTGGAATTGTACGATTTTTCATTAACGACCCCGAAGTAATAAGTATTGGAATAAATTTTTTCAGGATAGCATCTTATTCTGTACCGTTTTTTGGTATTATGTTTGCATTTAATGCAGCTTTCAGCGGATCAGGTCATACTTTTCCTATTCTTGTTCTAAACACAGCAAGACTCTGGGCTATTCGAATACCCCTTGCATATTTGTGGGCAATAAAAATGGAAATGGGGCCTAACGGTATCTTTTATTCAATGGTTATAAGCAATATTGTTATTTCTTTATTAGCATTTATATGGTTCAAAACAGGAACATGGAAGAAGAAAATCATCACGAAAAAGGAAGTGCTTTCGCTGGAAACCGAGCCTAAAGATATGGATGTACACTAAATATAAAAAATTCAGGGCATATACTTGCGCTATGCCCTGGACAAAATTGCACCAAAAAATTATTAAGATTATCTATATTTCCGTATTAACCCGACTTTTTCATTAAATTCTTTAATTTTTTCGTCTAAGTCCCTAAATGAATTAAATTTATCTTTCCAATAATTATCATTAAACCACTGTTCGTCTAGCTCTTCGACAGTTTTCCCTTGCTGCTCTATCCATGTAAAATACTTAAGATTATGCATTCGCTTTTTATCCCAGTAGGAAAGCTCTAACATCCAATCAGTAGTTACCCCCATTAAATATCTTTCAAAATCTTGTGCCGCATCAATTTCTCTGTATGCTCCATACTCCTCTCTTAATTCTGCTATTCTAGAACCATACAGTTCCATTGAATCTGTCGCAACGGTAACAACAATGTCATTTCTGTCCATCTCAAAGTATTTTGCCATTTTTATCGCACCTAAAATATTTGCAATAGAAGAAATGCCAAGCAAGTCAAGTTTATCTACAAGCTCAAGGTTAACTCCTATTTTTTTAAGATACGCTCTTCCTTCAGGTTCATTGAAAAGTCTTATAATATGCATACAAGCTTCATCATCGATACCTGCTACCATATCGATATTTTTTACATCAAAAATCCAGGGAACATGCTTATCACCAATCCCTTCAATCCGATGTCCGCCGAAGCCATTATTTAAAAGAGTAGGACACTGCACTGCTTCGCCTGCACTAATCTTAATTGTTGGGAATTTCTCCCTGAGGTAGTTCCCGCTCCCAAGCGTTCCAGCAGATCCTTGTGTAAGAAAGAGTGCTGAAAGACGTTGATTTCCTTTTCTCTCATTATTATATATCTCTTCCATTGCAGGACCAGTTACAGCATAATGCCAGATCGCATTTCCAATTTCGTCAAACTGGTTCAGAACTACAATCTCATCAGGCCTTTCTTTTTTTAATTCCTTCGTCTTATCAAATACTTCTTTTACATTGCTTTCCACTCCAGGCGTAGCATAAATCTCTGCTCCTACTTCTTTTAACCATTCAAAACGCTCTTTGGACATACCTTCGGGTAACACTGCAACACTTGGACAGGAAAGAAGATAAGAATCATACGCACCTCCACGGCAGTAATTACCAGTCGACGGCCATAATGCTTTTTGCCTTGTCGGATCAAATGCACCTCGTACAAGTTTTTCAACAAGCGGACCAAATGTTGCGCCAACCTTATGAGCACCAGTGGGGAAAAATTTTCCAACCAGAACAATAATTCTTGCTTTTGTACCTGATATTTCTTGGGGGATTTCAAGATAATTTATCCCGTTAAATCTTCCGCCAAATCTTACAGGCTCATTTTTCCAGGTAATTCTAAAAAGATTTCTTGGATTAAGATCCCA